>JBDROC010000032.1:0-3448 GCA_043810475.1 Methanobacteriota archaeon
ATGGTCAGGGAGATCGCAAAACCTGTTGAAGAAAATATACAGACAGGATTCAATGTATCTTCTATCAGGAAAGAAGATGGGGAATTCATAATAAGCGACGGACGCCGTGAAATTTCTGCACGGCATCTGGTATCCACCATACCCTTGCAGGAACTGCTACCATGCCTTGACCGGGTTCCTGAAAAAGTGAAAAAAGCCTGCAGCGAACTAAAATACAACTCTATCGCCTGCATCCTTCTTGGTATCAAAGGTAGCGTGCCAGATATATCATGGATGTACGTCCCTGAGAAAAAGCTCGGGCTCTTCAACCGCATTTCTTTTCCATCCAACTACAGCCCCTTTGCTGCTCCATCAGGGCACGCATCAATTCTTGTCGAAATAACTTATCATGAAGGCGACGAAGCTTCAACAATGCTGGATAGGGATATCATCGACCATGTCGTTGATGCCCTTGCAAATATGAAAATAATTAAAACAAGAGATGACGTAGTATATAGTGCGGTCATGCGGCAAAAATACGCTTATGTCATCTACGACCTTGAATACCAGAAAAACATCGCAATTGTAAAAGAATACTGCACCGTAAGGGGCATCGGGCTTGTAGGGCGCTTTGCGGTGTTTGAATATCTGAATATGGACGGATGCATCAGGAACGCTATGAATTTCGCGGAGAGCTTATGAAGATCAATATTTTTGTGGAAGACCTGCTTTTTTTTAAGTACATTGGATGTTCGACAGCAGCAAAGACACTTTACAGGGAACTTTCCAAAATGCCTGATATGGATATAGCCTGGAACTCCAGGAGTTCTGATTTTGATGTTGTCCATTACCACTCTTTTGGTCCTCTCTCGCTTCTCAACAGGAAGTATTCCCGCGGCGTCAAGGTACTGACAGCGCATTCCACACCCCGTGTCAATGAAGGTAATCTTGCATTCAGCGGTACGATCAACCAGTATTATCCAGGGCTTTATCGCCGTTTCGATCACATTATCAACATATCTGTCCCATGCCAGCGGGAGATCGATGAGATACTGCCCGACATGTCTTCCACGCTCATACCTAACGGGATAGATCGGGAATATTTTAAACCCGATGCTGATAAGCGGGAGAAGTTCAGGGAAAGATTCAACATCGATGATGATGAAAAAGTGGTGCTGACCGTGGCGCAGCAGACGCCGCGAAAGGGAATATATGATTTTCTTGAACTTTCAAAAAAACATCCTGAAATAAAATGGGTCTGGGTAGGCGGTTTCCCTTACGGGATTTTCTCTGCGGATTATTTCCAGATAAAAAATATGAAGAAAAAGTGCAAAAATAACGTCATATTTACTGGATTTGTTCCTGACATCATGGAAGCATACAGCGGCGCAGATGTGTTTTTCATGCCATCTTATGCAGAGACATTCGGGCTTGTGGTTCTTGAGGCATTAGCATGCGGTCTGCCTGTTGTCGCCAGAAATATACCTGAATTCAGGGAGATCTTTGATGATGGGGTTCATTTCTTCGGGACTCTTGATGAAGCCTCAACTGTTATTAATGATGATGATTCATTGCATAAGAGTTCAGAAGCTTCCCGTCCATTTACAGAAAAGTTTGACATCAAACACATCGCCAGAATGCATTGCGATCTTTACAGAAGATTGATCGAATCATGATATCAGTGATAGTTCCAACATATAATGAAGAAAGAGGGATTACAGCATGCCTTAAATCCCTGTGCAGCCAGACGCTTCCCAGGAAAGAGTATGAGATAATCGTTGTGGATGGAAATTCCAGTGACCGAACGAGGGAACTGGCAGCAGAATATGCAGATGAGGTTTTTATACAGACGAGTAAGAAGGTGGGGGGAGCAAGGAACGACGGAGTGATGAGAGCAAAAGGAGATATCGTTGCCACCACTGATGGCGATTGCATAATTCCTCCTGATTGGCTTGAGATAATAAAGAAGGATTTTGAGAAAACAGATATAGCGCAGCTCTACGGGACTGTTTATCCCATAGAGGACGGGATAAAGAACAGGCTATCCCTCATCGCGGCAAATACATTATCGTGCCTCGGGTACTATACCGGGACTTTTTACTACACTCTTGGATGCAATACTGCATTCAATAAGGAAGCTTTCATCAAAGGAGGCATGTACAGGTGTATTGATGCGGGGGATGACGTTGAGATAGCGCTGAGGATGAAAAAACTGGGAAAAGTGAAGTTTGACAGTCGTATGAGGGTTGGGTTCTCGATGCGAAGGTATCAGCAGTTCGGGACGCTAAAATCGCTGTATGAATGGTTCTACATAGTCGCCCGCGGAGGAGAGACTTCGAAATTTTCTTACTCGAAGCGCAAATACAAGTAAGAACTTAATTTTTAAATAGGTAATAACAATGGTAGATCAACAAAGCCTGTTATGGATTGGGTTTATTGTACTCATATTCTTATTGCTGGCCCTGGATCTCGGTGTTTTCCACAGGAAAACCCATGTCATCAAAATGAAGGAAGCCATTTTACTGAGCCTTTTCTGGATATCGATATCTTTCATTTTCAACATCTGGATATATTTCCAGTTCGGTGAGCAGAAAGCCTTTGAGTTCCTGACAGGGTATGTGATAGAGAAGGCTCTCAGCGTTGACAACCTGTTCGTGTTTTTGATGATCTTTTCCTACTTCCATGTATCATCGGTCTATCAGCATAAGATCCTTTTCTGGGGCATCCTGGGTGCACTCATTATGCGTGCGATATTCATAGCCGCCGGCGTGACGCTCATCGAACAGTTCCATGCGGTCATTTACATCTTCGGGGCGTTCCTGGTCATTACAGGCATCAAGATGGCGCTTATGGGTGATAAAAAGATAGAGCCCGATAAAAATCCGGTGCTAAAATTCTTGCGTAAGGTCATGCCTGTTGCAGAGAATTATCACGACGATAAGTTCTTCATCAAGAGATCAGGGAAATATTTCGCAACGCCGCTGTTCGTCGTACTGGTCGTTGTCGAGAGCACTGATGTCCTCTTTGCAGTGGATTCCATACCTGCGATCCTTTCGATCACGACAGACCCTTTCATCGTATATACCTCCAACGTATTCGCCATCCTGGGGCTTCGAGCGCTCTATTTCGCTCTTGCAGGTGTAATGCCCATGTTCTATTACCTCAATTACGGGCTTTCAGCCATACTTGCCTTCGTGGGGACAAAGATGCTTATCTCGGATTATTATAAAGTTCCTATAATGGTCTCCCTTGGCGTCGTGGCTGCTATTCTCATCGCCTCAGTGGCATTATCGGTTATACGCGCCCGTATGTTGGAATACAGAGCACGGGAGTTGAAGAAGCTGCAGGAGCATAAGTAGTTGAAAAGTGAAGGATAGAAAGCGATCTGACTTTGGAGAATGCTCATGGAATATATGATGAAACTGTTGACCGTGTACGGAAGCGCAAGAGTAATAAGGAAGAACTAAAA
>JBDROC010000033.1:0-9563 GCA_043810475.1 Methanobacteriota archaeon
TCTATAGTCGCCTGTGTCTGTGTCATGGCTGCCGTGGTCTCTGGCGGCGGTTCCGCTACCGTCGCATCTGTATCTGTGCTCATGGCTGTTCCTCCACCACACGAAGACGAATTCCAGTATTTGGGACAAATTCTATCATGCCCAGCGCATGCAACTCCGCTATTACTGCCCTTGTCTTGGCGTGTGAAAATCGGTAGCCTTCGAACACAAAATCGATCGTGGATATAGGAATAATGTCCAGATTCCTCTTTATGCTAATGCGTGCGAGTGCACGCAGTGGCTCCCGATACGCTGGTGGAATTAAACCAATCGTATTTGTCGTCTCCATGGCATCTCCTACCTTGTGGGCGTGGTCTGTCATTTTAACCGCACCCCCTATTATTTCCAGTCATCTCCCTCCCTCATTATTTGCTCGTTTTTTTAACACCCCCCGGCTGTCCTAACGCCAATATCAGTTTGGCGATAGAACGTGTAGGCTCCGGAGCGAACTGAGCCCTCTGCCTGAGATATTCCTCATCCTTTTCCCTCCAGCCCTTTGCCCAGTTTATCACTTCTGGGTTAAGGTTATGGTCTTCCAAGAATATCAGAAACATGCTGACTCTCCTTTTCGGGACTGTTGGCTGCACCGGTAGCTTCCTTGGCGGGGACTGCCGGTGTTTCCATTGAAGGTTTGATGAGAAGACTTCCATCTTCAATCATCTCCACTGTCACCTCAGAGCCTTTTCTGAGGTTCATGTTCATTAACCATTCTGGGGGGAGGCTCATCCAGTACGTGTATACATTCCGCTGAATCCTCCTGCTCTTGAATTTAAAATTGTTTTTATTCATCACTCTTTATCGAGGAGCGTTACTTTAAAAAGACTTTCGGTAGGGATGATGAACCCCAGCATGCTGCAAAATAAGGCAAAAAGCCAGAGCACTCTACTCTAAAATAGCTTCCCATCGTTTTGAACAAATATTCTAATTCTTTGATAGGGTTTGACCTAAAAAATATAGAATGTGGTATATTATGATCTTCATTTAGGGTCTTTATTCTCTACTGTCAGGGGTATCCCTTTCATCATATCCAGCAGTCTCGGCTCCCTCTTCAGGAGGTCCATGAACTCCATCATAAGCCCGCCGTCTTTCCCTTCCGTACTCATTGCAGTTTGTAGGTCCAGCGCTGCGCCACACTTATAACAAAACCTCGCAGTGGCAGGGTTTGTCTCCTTGCAGCGCGGGCAGTTTCGCGGTTTTAGTATATCAGCCTCTTTTTTGGCTTCCTCTTTATCCAACAACCCCGCCATCTCAAGAATTTTCTTATCAACCTCGCCGCCTGATAGGCTGACGTAGGTTCCCGGCATCCGTGAATCCCGCGTCCAACCAAGAATCACTTTCAGTTGTGACTCGGTAAAATCGGCTGCCAGATGAGTCGCCCGTGAATGCCTTAATAGATGAGGGTAAACATGTTTATTCAACCCAGCCCGTCTTGCGAGTACATCTACTATTACCTGAACTCTCCTCGCACCCAGAGGTTGACCGGGATTCTTATCATTATAAAATAGGGGCTTGTCAGGACCCTTATCGGGGTGATTATTTATAAGCAGGGTTAAATCTGGAATAGAAAGTATCAGCCGCACTGGGCGGTCTCCCGTTTTCCCATGTACTGCGATCCTCGCGCCGTACTGATCCATCGTTACATCCTTCTGTTTTATCCCCAGAATTTCACCCAGACGGCAGCCACTATCGTATAGAACCGACACCAGAGCCTTGTCCCTCAGATTATCAGCGACGTCTATCATATTCTTGATCTCTTGAGGAGTTAGAATATCTTCGGGTAACTTTCTCTTCTTATTGTTCTGGAGCTTTATCCATTTTACAGCCTCAGGATATTCCTCAGTCTCATATAACCATTTGAAAAAATGCCTGATGCTGATCTTATGCAGGTCAAGACTTGCGGGAGCCAAGTCAAGACCATAGATGTGCTTCTCTATATCTTTCCGTACCATGCTCTTAAAAGGCTTTTTGATGTTCCGCGCAAGTTGAACTATAATATACGCTCGGGAGAGTCTTGTCTTGAGGGCTAAGCCTTCGTTCTTCTCAGCCTCTTGATCATACCGCTTAAGGACCTCTCTCTGTGCAAGTAAAATATCAGGATCATTAAGCATGCGCTTGAGTTGCTGTTCGTGTGAAGATAGCTCCATTCCATCACCACACTAATATTAAACTCTAAAGTATATATATGTTGCTAAGACGAACTAATATGAACGTTAGGTTGTCTGAGATTCATATTTCCTCCATTATTAACAAATTGTTATTGTGTTCTCACGAACACAAGGAAACGGAAGGGAGTTTCCGTTATATAAATATTGCGCTTAAGGAAGAGGAAAGATATTTCCCCTATATTAATATTATATACATTTATTACAAACTTCCTGTCTTTAAATAGTATATAGTAGGTAAGTGGGTGAACATGATCTTAACAGGAACTGATTATCAAAATCAAAAGGAGCATTCATGAAAAAAAATGACCAGACTACCATCGATATATCCAGAGTGAATCCAATAATCGATAAATACAATGCGCAGCAGGGTTCGCTTATCTCGATATTGCAGGACATACAGGAAGAGTACAGGTACCTGCCGCGCGATGCGCTTGAGCATACAGCCAGGCGGCTTGGCATCCCAAGGACACAGGTGTTCGGTGTAGCTACCTTTTTTAAGGCTTTCACTCTCAAGCCCCGTGGAAGACGGCTTGTTCACGTTTGTATGGGCACAGCCTGTCATGTCCGTGGCTCGCAGAACGTGCTTGACGAGATGGAGCGCAGGCTGGCGGTCAAAGCCGGGGATACGACGCCGGATGGAGAATATACTCTTGAGACCGTCAACTGTGTGGGAGCATGCGCACTTGGTCCTGTAATTGTTATGAACGAAGAATATCATGGACAGATGAGTCCCCTCAAAGTGGAAAAGATCCTAAAGAAAAAACGAGCCTGAAGGTGAATTAATTGAAGATATCGTCAATAAAGGAACTTAATGACCTGCGACGCAAAATACAGGCGAAAAAGGATCCTGCCAAACCCTGCATTACAGTATGCGGCGGACCGGGATGCCTGGCAAAGCAGTGCCTTGATGTCAGGGACGAATTCGTCAGCCAGATAGCTGCAAAAGGTCTGAAGGATAAAGTGGATATCCGGACGACAGGCTGCCACGGTTACTGCGATCGTGGTCCAATTGCTCTCATATTTCCACAGGGGATCTTCTACCAGAGACTGACAGCAAAAGATGTTGATGAAATAATTGAAGAGACAATTCAAAATGGCAGGACTGTTGACAGGTTGATATATACTGATACTGAAACAGGCAAGACCATTGAAAATGAAGAGGAAATACCATTTTATAAGAGACAGATGCAGCTTGTCCTTAAGGATAACCGTAGGATAGACCCTCACAGCCTTGAGGATTATATTGCCATTGGTGGATACTCTGCCCTCGCAAAAGTGCTGAGCGGGATGAAACCGCATGATGTGCTGGATGAAATTAAAAAGTCAGGACTGCGCGGGAGAGGGGGAGGCGGCTTTCCCACAGGGGTAAAGTGGGAATCCACCCGCAATGCGCCTGGTGAAAAGAAGTATGTTATCTGCAACGCGGACGAAGGCGATCCTGGCGCCTTCATGGACAGGAGCATCCTTGAAGGCAATCCGCACAGCGTTCTTGAAGGAATGATCATCGGCGCCTATGCCATTGGTTCGCACGAAGGATATGTTTACGTAAGGAATGAATACCCTCTTGCGGTAAAGAACATAACCCTCGCCATCCAGCAGGCGCGGGAATCCGGTCTTCTCAGTGATAACATCATGGGCTCAGGATTCGGTTTCGATGTCAGGATAAACAGGGGCGGTGGGGCGTTCGTGTGCGGTGAATCCACCGCGCTCATGGCGTCACTTGAAGGCAAACCCGGTGAGCCAAGGGCAAAGTACATCCATACATCAGAGAAGGGATTGTGGGATAAGCCCTCAAACCTGAACAACGTGGAGACGTGGGCTAACGTGCCGCTCATAATAAACAACGGCTCTTCATGGTTTTCGAGCATAGGCACAGATTCAAGCAAAGGAACAAAGGTATTCAGTCTTGTGGGGAAGATAAATAACACCGGTCTTGTAGAGGTGCCCATGGGCATCACCCTTCGCGAGATAATCTTTGATATTGGAGGCGGAATCCCCAGGGGTAGGAAATTCAAAGCAGTGCAGACAGGAGGTCCAAGCGGCGGCTGCATACCAGAGAGCCTGCTTGACCTTCCTGTTGACTATGAGCGGCTGACAGAAGTTGGTTCAATGATGGGTTCAGGCGGGATGATAGTGATGGATGAGGACACCTGCATGGTGGATATCGCAAGGTACTACATCAATTTCCTGCAGGAAGAATCGTGCGGGAAATGCGCGCCCTGCCGTGAGGGACTGTTCAGGCTGGGAGAGATACTCACTGATATAACGAAGGGCAGAGGAAGGATGGAAGACCTCCCGCTGATAGAGGACATATCAGGAATGATGAAAGATGCGTCACTGTGCGGTCTTGGAACAACTGCTCCAAATCCTGTGATGTCAACGCTGAACTATTTCAGGGATGAGTACATTGCGCACATAAGGGACGGGAAATGCCCGGCTGGTGTGTGCAGGGAACTCATAACCTTCAGAATAGATGCTGATAATTGCACCGGCTGCGGTGTATGCATGAAGAACTGCCCATCAGGCGCTATCACTGGTGAGAAAAAACAGGTGCATGTACTTGATGTTAATAAGTGCACCAAATGCGGGATATGCTATGATTCATGCAGGTTCGATGCTGTGAAAAAGGAGTGATCGCAATGTCTGAAAAGAATATTCAAAGGGGCGAAATGGTAACGTTCACGCTCAACGGCGCCCAGGTCAAAGCGGATCAGGGATGGAGCCTGCTTGAGGCAATACGGTTCTATGGTCTTACTATCCCTACGCTCTGCTATGACGAAGGGCTTACACCCTATGGAGGGTGCAGGCTCTGTGTTGTGGAGGTAGGAAGTGGTAAGAGAGCAAAGCTCGTGGCGTCATGCGTGCATCCTGTAAAAGAAGGGCTTGAGGTACGCACGCACAGCAACCGCGTGTTAAAGACGCGTAAGATGATCCTTGAGCTTCTCGTCGCAAGGTGCCCGGGGTCTAAGAAGCTTCAGGACATGGCTGCGCTGCTTGAACTCAGGGAGGTCAGGTTCAGACCCCTCAACGATGATTGCATCCTGTGCGGGCTCTGCGTGCGCATGTGCGAGGAGCAGATGGCTGCAAAAGCCATCGGTTTCGCTGGAAGAGGAAAGGACAGGTACATTACCACTCCTTTTGATGTGACCTCTGAAGAATGCCGCAAATGCGGCGCATGCATGTACATCTGCCCCGCCTGTGAACTGAGGTGCCAGGGTCCAAATGCAGAAACCACGCTGTGTAGCGGGTGCATCAACACCGAACCTGTCTGCACTAGCAAGTTCGATGATGCCATGTGCTTCATGGTGCCGTGTCTCTCGTGCGTAAAAAAACCTGAGGATGTTAAATAATAAATAAATTTCTTTGAATTAAAAAAATCAAAATATTTGGAGGATCAATATGTCATTAACAAAAGTAAATGCAACGGCGGCAACGCTGACAAAGAACAGAACTGAAGGCTCAATAAGCCCCTTAAGCGGCATGTGTGTAACATGCGTGGACGGATGCATCGGAATGTGCGAGATAGGAAAATCTGCCTATCGCGGTACCGAGGTAATCTATCCCCAACCTTTCGGTATCATTACCGCAGCTTCTGAGAAGGATTATCCACTCGATCTGAGCCACTTCAATATCCTTGGCACTGCTGTGGGAGCGCATGGAATAGAGGCTGATAGCAACGTGGCGATATTCCCCAATGTTGACCTTGAGGTCAGGATAGGTAAGGAAAAAGATATCAAGCTAAGGCTTCCATTCATAATCCCGGGTCTTGGTAGCACTGCAGTTGCAAAGAACAACTGGGACGGGCTAGCGATTGGTTCTGCAATATCCGGAGTTCCTCTTACTATAGGTGAGAACGTATGCGGAATGGACCCGCAGTCCACGATCGAGAATGGAAAGATCGTGGATTCGCCTGAGCTTGCAAGCAGGATAAAGATGTACCGCGACTGGCAGACCGATGGCTACGGCGATATCATTTTGCAGGCGAACGTAGAAGATACTGTGCTTGGAGTACAGGAATATGGTCTGGAAAAACTTGGTGTAGAGACCGTAGAACTGAAATGGGGGCAGGGCGCAAAGAACATAGGAGGAGAGGTAAAGCTGAACAGCCTTGAGCGCGCAAAACTGCTCAAAAGGCGCGGATATGTAGTGCTGCCGGATCCGACTGACCCTGATGTTGAAAAAGCATTTAATGGCGGAAGCTTCCATGAATTCGAGAGACATAGCCGTGTTGGGATGGTCACTGAAGAAGGATTCATGAAGCGCGTTGAGGAATTGCGGGATGCGGGCGCAAAGCATGTTTTCCTGAAGACAGGCGCATACAGACCCGCCGACCTTGCAAGGGCTGTAAAATATGCCAGCAAAGCTGAACTTGACCTTTTGACCGTTGACGGAGCTGGCGGTGGAACCGGGATGAGTCCCTGGAGGATGATGAACGAATGGGGCATTCCGCAGGTGGAAATATACTCTCTTCTTTACAGGTACCTTAAGAAAATCGAAGACAGAGGCGAGTTCGTGCCTGATGTTGCAATTGCTGGCGGACTTACAATGGAGGACCATATCTACAAGGCACTGGCGCTTGGCGCCCCGTATTTCAAGATAGCAGGGATGGCACGCGCACCTCTTGCTGCCGCGATGGTAGGTAAGACCATAGGCAGGAAGATAAATGAAGGGAAGGTGCCTGTGTACATCAGCAGGTTCGGGAATAACGTTGAGGAGATATTCATAACCGCGCCAGGACTCAAGAAGACATACAATGGCAGGTTCGCGGATATCCCACCCGGAGCTATAGGCGTCTATACCTATTTCCAGCGGCTTGCGCAGGGATTGCGTCAGCTTATGATGGGTAACAGGAAGTTCGCTTTGAAATATATTGAGAGAAGCGATATCACAGCCCTCACGAAAGAAGCGGCTGAAGTTTCAGGAATTGATTATGTAATGGATTTGGATAAGGACGAAGTGGAAAATATATTGAACTCTTGAATACTTTTATAAGAAATTGGAGTACATGTTGTTCCTGACTTTCTGGTAAATTGCGGTGGTGTAGTTGTGTCGTTTCTGATTTTTCCCTCTGCGGGGAACTATGGTAGAAATGTCAAAAAGCAGAACAATAAATGATATGAATGAGTATATTCCTCTATATGCCAAAACCAGTGGAAAATATGGAATTATCAGATCCTTATAATATTACATACAAAGGAATATACGCAGTAGCCGACAGGAAAAATGAACATGTTGAAATAATGGAACGATCAAGCTGCTACGGCGGCTCAGCCTGGGCGCTGTACCATTATTCTAAAAGCCCGCTTATGATCAAGAGCCGCGCTGTGGGGGACATGATGCGTTATCTTGTCAGGACGGGGCACATCCATCTGGATCTCAAGTCATCGGTCGCTGCTGCTGGTATTGAATCTGTTATCGTGAACGGTGACGAGATAGAGATAACATATAGCGGTCTGGGGGGAGGCGGCGTGGGTGCAACAACGTGCAGGGCTTATGCTTCCGGCGTTCTTCGATGCCAGCTCTCTGAATCCGGCGGCGGAAAGATGGCGAGCGGTACGATAGTTGTCCCGAAAAGAGAGCGTGTCCTTGTAGGGATTGACAATACCGACTCAAAAGAGGTAGGAGCCACATGGACTCTTGCACATAACATCGCGGCTGCTGTTGATGCACCTGAACGTAAATACATCTCACATACACTTGTCCAGCTATATCCTGTCCCGGATAAGACCCAGAACTGCGTGGCGACAGTGCTTGAATTTGCATGCACGGAAGGCAAAAAAAAAGGGTTGCTTGAAGATATTAGAGAAGGGCTTGAAAAATACAGTGTTTCCAATGAAACGGGCATGGTAGCAATGTCTGATTTTGATGCCCAGGTGCTTATGGAATACAGCAGGCTTTGCAGAAACCGAATGATAACGAAGGAACTGACTTTGGAGACTTGCAGAAAGTATGGGGTTGAAATTTGCATAGATGGCAAAGGTATCATAGGTGCGCTTGCTGCACTTCCATGGTTCTCGCGAAATGACGAGTCAGTTATGTTATGAAAAACTTTAACACGGGAATGGAAGCCGCAGTTTATGCCCTTCATGACTGTGATGTCAAAATTGTGACAGGTGTACCCGGTTTTCCTGTAACAGACCTGATGGAGAGCATCACAGGAAAGATCAAAAATGAATGGTCTATCAACGAGAAGGTTGCACTTGAAATAGCTCTTGGCTCATCTATATGCAATGAGCGCAGCGCAGTTATCACAAAACATGTCGGGATGAATATCCTGGCAGACCCCCTGGTGAGTTCTCCATCCCATACGATAGGTGCAGGTGTGGTGATATTTGCTGGAGATGATCCCGGGATCCAGAAATCACAGAACGAGCAGGATTCACGATACTATGGCCTGGTGGCAGAAGTACCTGTGTTCGATCCAGTCACGCCTCAGGGGCTTTACCTGAGCGTTATGGATGGGTTTGAGTTGTCTGAAGGCACAAGCGTCCCTGTAATAATAAGGCTCACGGACAGACTCCTGAAAAGCGAGGGTATTATTGAGAGAATAGGCAAATCCTTGCCATCCTCCTCCTTTGATAAAAAAATATGGCATCTTACTATGCTTGGCAAGCACCAGCGGTTTCACAGGGAATCATACCCAAAGATGTGCGGGTATGCTGAAAGTTCAGAGCTTAATGATTATAAAAAGAGAGGAAAGAATGGTATAATCTCATCGGGTTTTCCATCCGTGCTTGTCGAATCCATCATCCCGAAAAATGTATCTCACCTTTCTCTTGGTGTGGTTAATCCCTTACCCCTTGCCCTTGTTAATCGTTTCATGAACGAGCATGAGCGCGTCATTGTCATCGAAGAAACTGAACCTGTTATCGAAAGACAGCTTTCGAATCATGTACTGGGGAAACTCACAGGGCATATGCCTTTCGGACTTGTCGAAGCAGGGGATATCCGGAAAGCTATTGAAAAATTCAACGAGGAAAGAATTGAGCGCACCATAACGCCGCAGGTGATCGCAGAAAGGGGCATGCGTCCGGTTTGTGATGACTGCCCATATCTTCCCCTTTATGATGCTATAAAAGAGCTTGGTGTCCCGGTTGCGGGGGACCTTGGCTGTTCCATACTTACATCTGCGCCTCCGCTCTCCCTTCTTGACGCGGCGTTCTCGCTTGGTTCATCTGTGAGTACTGCATGCGGTTTCAACAGGAAGGGGATCGCGATAGTGGGGGATTTCGGGCTTGCGCATTCCGGGGTCGCAGGACTGATCGACGCAGTTCACAATAAGCATGAAGTGGTTGTGATAGTGCTGCAGAACGAGGTTGCTGCAATGACGGGAGGGCAGAGAGTTCCTGACCTTACAGG
>JBDROC010000034.1:0-9624 GCA_043810475.1 Methanobacteriota archaeon
GGAAGGTTCGAGGAGGCGCTCTCAGAATTTAATACGGCGCTTTCGATCAATACAGAAAGTGCCCTTGTCCATAATAATCTTGGTAATTTGTACACAGAACAGGAAAGACTTCCAGAAGCGATCATATCTTTTCAAGAGGCAGTAAAACTTGATCCTGAATATCTTCCTGCTCGAAGCAACCTTGGGACGCAATATTCTAGGCAGGGCAGGCACGAAGATGCCCTCAGGGAATTTAATGAAGTCCTTAGGCGTGATCCCGATTTCCCGGAGGCTTATTGCGGCATGGCGAGCACGTATTATGAGCGTGGCAGTTTTGATAAATCTGCCCAGGCATGGATACGCGCAGTGCATCTTGCCCCTGAACTTCTTGAATGTGTACCTGAAAAGCTGCTACTCAAAGTGAAGCAGGGAGTTTCAAGGTTAAGATGAATCTATAATGTCAACAGATAAAATAATCATTAAGGGCGCCCGCGTCCATAACCTCAAGAACATAGACCTCGAGCTTCCGCGGAATAAATTGATAGTGATCACAGGGCTTTCAGGTTCAGGGAAATCATCGCTTGCTTTTGATACCCTGTATGCAGAAGGACAGAGGCGGTATGTCGAATCCCTCTCAGCATACGCCCGCCAGTTCCTGGGGCAGATGGATAAGCCAGATGTGGAATATATCGAAGGTTTGTCCCCTGCCATCTCCATCGAACAGAAATCCACAAGCAAGAACCCCCGCTCCACTGTCGGTACGGTCACAGAGATATATGACTACCTGCGCCTGCTGTATGCAAGGATTGGAAAACAGCACTGCCCCAACTGCAAAAGCCAGATCAGCCCTCAGACAGTCGAGCAGATAGTGAGAAGGCTCATGTCGCTTCCTGAAGGCGCAAAACTCCATGTGCTTGCCCCGATCGCAAGACAGAGGAAAGGCGAATACAAGCAGATATTTGAAGAGCTCGCTGCTTCTGGATTCGCCCGCGTCAGGGTGGACGGGAAGATGCATGAGCTGTCTGAAGAAATAAGCCTTAACAAACAGCAGAAGCATGATATCGATGTTGTTATCGACCGTATCGCAGTAAAATCAGGAATAGAGGAGAGGCTTGCTGATTCAATAGCTACTGCACTGAAGCAGGGGAACGGTATTGTGGTCGTGGAGGTAATTGGGGACAAAGAGCTTCTTTTCAGTGAACATGCAGCATGTGCAAAATGCGGTATCAGTTTTGAACCGCTTGAGCCAAATATGTTCTCGTTCAACAGCCCGCGGGGCGCGTGTCCAGCTTGCCAGGGACTCGGTAGCACGATGGAATTCGACCCTGACCTCATCATACCAGATAAGAGTATATCCCTTGGCAAGGGTGCAATCGAGCCATGGGGATACGAGCACGGGTATTATTTCCAGATGCTCCAGTCCGTTGCAAAACACTATGGTTTCTCGCTTGACACTCCATTCTCAGAACTGAAACCAGAACATGTAGATGTGTTGCTGCATGGAAGCAGCGAAGAAGTGCTTTTCAGGTATGTTCCGCGAGTAAGGGACGGGCTATGGGAGCACAGGAGCGTTTTTGAAGGGGTAATCCCGCATCTGGCACGCAAATACAGGGAATCGCAGTCAGAGGAGGCGCGGGAAAGGATACAGCAGTACATGAGCATAAAACCGTGCACTGTATGTAATGGTGAGAGGCTGAAACCTTCCAGTCTTGCGGTAACTGTGGCGGGGAAATCCATTATAGCCATTACCCGCATGTCAGTGAAGAAAGCGCTTGAGTTCCTGGAAAGCATTGCGTTTTCTGAAAAAGAGGTGATAATCTCAAAGCCCATTATGAAGGAACTGCGGGCGCGTCTTGGCTTCCTGATGGACGTGGGGCTTGATTACCTCACGCTTGACAGGGCTGCCGGTACCCTTTCCGGGGGCGAGAGCCAGAGGATACGGCTTGCCACGCAAATTGGTTCAAGCCTTGTCGGTGTGCTGTATATCCTGGATGAGCCTAGCATAGGTCTCCACCAGCGGGATAACGGCAGGCTGATACACATGCTCACACAGCTTCGAGACCTGGGGAATACGGTGATAGTGGTTGAGCATGATGAAGAGATGATACGAAGCGCTGATTTTATCGTGGACATGGGGCCGGGCGCAGGCGTTCATGGGGGCGAGGTCGTTGTCACGGGAAGCCAGGATGATGTCATTAAGTGTGAAAATTCACTTACCGGGAAATACCTGAGCCACGAAAAAATGATAGCTGTCCCGGGCAAGCGAAGAAGGTCGAATGGCAAAATAACGATCGTGGGAGCAGGTGAGAACAACCTGAAGCAGATAGATGTCAATATCCCCCTTGGCGTGATGACGTGCGTCACAGGTGTTTCAGGCTCGGGAAAGAGCACGCTTGTAAACGAGATACTTTATAAGGCGCTTGCCCGTAGGTTTTACCATGCAAAAGATAAACCTGGAGCGCACAGGGGAATAATTGGGCTTGAGAATATCGATAAGATTATAATAATCGACCAATCCCCCATAGGCAGGACGCCGCGCTCAAATCCTGCCACGTACACCGGACTTTTTACTCCGATACGTGACCTTTTCGCGAAGCTCCCTTCATCGAAGGCGAGGGGCTATATGCCAGGGCGGTTCAGCTTCAACGTGAAGGGAGGACGGTGTGAAGCCTGCAAAGGTGACGGGATCATCACGATCGAGATGCATTTTTTGCCCGACGTTTATGTTCCTTGCGAGGTGTGCCACGGAAAGAGATTCAACAGCGAGACACTTGAAATCACATACAAAGGAAAGAACATAGCGCAAGTGCTGGACATGACCGTGGAGGAGGGGCTTTCGTTCTTTGAGAATATTCCCAGGATAAAACGTCAGCTTCAGACGCTTTCTGATGTGGGGCTTGGGTATATCAGGCTTGGACAGCCCGCGACCACTCTTTCAGGAGGCGAGGCGCAGCGCATCAAGCTCTCTACAGAACTCAGTAAAAGAAGCACGGGAAAGACGCTCTACATCCTTGATGAACCCACAACCGGTCTGCATTTTGCCGACATACAGAAACTTCTGGATATGCTCTCCTTGCTCGTGGATGCGGGGAACAGTGTCGTGGTCATTGAGCACAACCTGGATGTCATCAAGGTGGCTGACCACATTATAGACCTGGGTCCTGAAGGTGGGGATAACGGCGGAAGGATAGTTGCTGAAGGGACACCTGAGAAGGTGGCAAGGACTGAGGGGTCTTATACAGGGCATTACCTGAAAAAAGTGCTGAATGTGTAGTTAAGAGAAAAAACCGTGAAATAGAACACGGATTGCGCGGATGACGCGGATACGCACGGATTTCGTATCCGCGGAAATCCGCCTGATCCGCGCAATCCGCGTTCTACGTCGTCGTAAATGTGCGTTGTGCGCCTCGAAGCTAAAGCCAACACAACAGGACACACCCGAACAAACCCCCCCCCCCCACATGCTCCTAACCCCACCGTGTCCCCCTCCTCCGGCATCAAGATAACCGAAAGCGCGGGTACCCGCGAAGTGCCAAGTTCCCCGGCAGCCGCAATCCTGAACACAGGCGAACCGGAAGGCGCCCTGGTATGATGCGGCATTCCGGTCACGAATGGGCGACACAACTATCTCTTCCAGTGCTTCTTCGCCCTCTCAAATATTTCATCTACACTTTGCCCCTCATAAAGGCGCCTGGAAATCTCCACATAATCAGTAGGCTCGCGATGAAGGAGTGTAAGAAATCTCAGGGCTGCGGATGGACCAAGAGCCTGGTTTAATGCTTCTATCCCTTTAATCCTTATTTCTGCATCATCCACTACTTCCATGTTTTCCATTTTATTCACATCCTCTAATATAATCTACAGGATTCATTACTTCAATATCAAGTTTTAAACGCTTTGTTTGTTTTATCAGGTCATCATCACAGGTGAGGAAAAATTTAGCTTTTGAAAAATGGGCACACGACAGATGAACTGCGTCTTTTGATGACAGCCCTCCTTTTTGTTGAAACAACTTTGCGTTATCATAAATATCCTTTTCCGGTCCTACTCTCATATTGCAAAGCCTTGACAGCCGGAAAACCTCCATCTTCCGCTCAGGAAATGGACATAAATAATTTTCATCTTCATGCATAAAAGACCAGATCAATTCTATATCTCCTTTTTCTGCTTCTATAAAGATTTCCTGACATGCTAAAGCTTCCATCTGAATTCTCACCTGACGTGGATCATCAAAACCTCTTTGAAAACAATTATAATCAAGATATATTAATGCCATTTAACTTTTCCAATAATTAATTATACTCTCGATATAAGATAATCGTTTCTGTGAGCATCTGGCGTCCTTTCTTCAAGACTTCCTGAGTTAATAGCGTTAATTTTATCTCCCAAGTAACCACTCATTGGAGGATTGATATATGAAAGTTTACCACGTACAGGGAATCCGCCACAATGCCGTAATCTTTGCCGCAACTCCGGAAGAAGCTATAGAGCAGGCGGAAGAACAAGGTTTGGTTGGCGATTGGGAAAGTCCTGATGCTATCGAAGTATCCCCGCCCCAAGGCTACCGAATAATATATGACCCTAAGCATGGTTAGTAATAATATTATCAGGGAGCAAACGGCTCAATTACAAATTGCAGGAACATTAAATAGCATATTAAAGCAAGCTCAATTGAAAAAGGTGAACTAAGGCTATTGAAATGCATATAGAGGGATTACAGGAGG
This sequence comes from Methanobacteriota archaeon, assembly GCA_043810475.1. Lineage (GTDB taxonomy): Archaea > Halobacteriota > Methanosarcinia > Methanosarcinales > Methanoperedenaceae > Methanoperedens. The sequence continues at coordinate 4,704 of JBDROC010000034.1, forward strand.
ATAATTGCCTATTCCAGAATCAAAGTCTTTTACAGAGTATGTAGCAGTTGCTGAAAAATCATGTATTTAGCAAACTGTTTAAACGCAACCCCAGCCCCCTACTTGCTCCAAACCCCACCGTGCATCTCTTCTCCTGCATCAAGAGAACACAAAGCGTGGGTACCCGCGAAGTGCGGAGTTCCCCGATATCGGCAGCCGCGATCTTTTGAAAGTGAACTATGCAGTCAGAGGAACCGTAATATGCAGCGCATCGTAATCAACAACAGGCACTTTCCTGATGTGATTTTTCCCTTGCTTAAGCTCAAGGAGACCCACGCCTTCCAGGAAAGTGAGATCATTATGCACATTTGATTCTTTGCGTTTTAGTATCCTTGCCAGTTCGCTAATAGATTCCGGTCTCTTTTTCCTGATAATCTGAAGCGGTTGCCTGGGGCATATCGGCGCCGGGCATTAATATTTAAAGAGTAATAAATGTGTGGCGCATGTGATTTCCTCAGACAAAGCTTTAAATCTGCGTTAATCGGCGTCATGCCCACCGCAATGCATAGACACGTATGCCCCTGCGGGGGCATACGTCAAGGGTTGCGTCCCTTGAGGACGCGCGTCCACGTATGCCAGTGCGCTGGCATACGTGTGCACGCAATCGACTGGCGTGACAGTCGACGTGGATGCGCCCTCCAGAGGCGCGACTCTGGGCGCCTTCATCTGCGGTTCATTTTTTTCCAAGGATAACAATCATCAATGACCTCCGAAATCCTCTCCCTCGTCCGATACCTTGCCTCCTCGCGCTCCGAGTTCGCGCTCTCAGAGATGAACCAGTATCTCAGCCGGAAATACGAAGAAAAAGAACTCTACGAGAGCCTCAAACCCTATTTCTACGACCTCGACCTCTTCTGCGACCCTCACTACAATTGCACCAAGCTCATAAACCGCCCGCTCCCAGCCGACGAGCATGTCATCCGTGAACTTGAAGATCAGTTAAAAGCGCCGCATCTGCCCCCAACCATCGAGAAACTGGTGGGCTCATACATCGAGCGCTCATGCGGGAAGAACTGGCATACTGGTGAGACGGCGCACATCCTGCGCGAGAACATCGTGAAGCAGAAAGAAGAATACTGGAGGGGCAGCTCCAAGTACCCGAAGCTAAGGGTCATCACATACCTGTTATACCACTTCCCGGTCTATTTCTGCCAGTTCCAATATCTTCTCCTTGACCTGCTAAAAGGCGGACTGCTCACAACCAAAATGAGCATCGTTGATGTGGGTTCTGGTCCGGGAACCATAACCCTCAGCGCGATGGATTTCATTCATAAACTGCTGGATATCTATTCAAAAAAAGGCATAGATGTCAGGTTGAACATAAAGTTCGACTCGATCGAGAAAGCCATCGAGAACATCGACTGCTATAACGAGCTTACATCTCTTTACCTTTCACAGAATCCAGAGGAGAACGCCAGCATATTCATAAATGAACCCATTCATGCACCGGTCGAAAAAGCAACACCCCTGCGGGACGCAGACCTCATAATATTCTCAAACATCCTTGCAGAGATGAGTGCGCATCCTGCAGAACGCGCTGGCATTATAGAGAAGCTTGCTTCAGGAAGCAGGAACCCCACGATAATGATCATAGAACCCGCAGACCTTGTCAATTCAAAAGCGCTGCGCGTAACCCAGCATGCCCTCGTAAAGAGAGGATGCACCATTTACAGCCCGTGCACATTCGTCTGGGGCGCAGGATGCAAGGGCGAAGACTGCTGGAGTTTCAGGGACGAAGGGGATATCCGGGTGCCAGAGTTCATGAGAAAGATAGCAACAGAAGAAGCATACAGGTACCTGAACACTGATATGAAATTCACATATGCCATACTGAAAAAAGACGGTACTTTAGGACATAAATATCGGGCTGGTGGCAAATTTGCCAGACTTTCGACTCTTAAAAAACATGTGAATAAGCGGATAAACGTGGTAGTTTCTATCATGTCTGGAAACCTGGGAAATGAGAAAAATTTCGTTCATAAGATACGTGACGGCACAGCATCCGTCCCGTGTTATGCCGTTCTCCCTGCATACCACAAGAACCATAATAACTTAGCACTCCTTGAGGCTAATTATGGCAGTATCGTTGAGATATTCGGGGCTCTGGTCAGGGAGAATAAAGAGTTTTCTTCATATAACCTTTTGATCAATAGAAACACCATCGTGGAACCTGTAAAATAAACTCGTTTTTTACCTTGACTTTGTTAGTCTTGAAATATCGGTTTGCATTCTTCTTTCATCGGCAAACATTTTGTTCAACTCCATTTATTTTTGGTGGTGATTTTACCACATTCACCTATACGAACGCAAAGTATATAAGTCTTGTGGTGAATATGGGAATTATGGTTACTATGGCTAAACCGTTTATAGTGCAGATAAAAGATGATAAACAAAGACGAATTGTTATTGATAAGGATCCGTGGATTGCAGAAGGATTGCAGAAAGGTGATTATATTGAAGTTACTATCAAAAAAATCACATTGAGTGGATGATTATTGAATGGCTGGAAAGAGTTACCCACTGCAAATTCACCAACCGATTCACCAACCGTGAATTCAACACCTCAAAAGGTTTAGACACACCCAAGATTCACCAGAGCCCAGGAGAACATTATGTTAACTGATTTCAAAAATAAGAAGAGGAGTTAATAACAGGAGGATATTTAATGAAAATAGTATATTTGTTCGTTCTGCTGACGCTGTTTTCATCAGATGTCAGCGCACAGGCGCAAACGTCATTTTCCGTAACGACTGTGGTATCTGCACCCCATCTTACTCCCGGGGACAGCAACATAGGGCTGGAATTCACATTGCAGAATAACATGGAGGCATCTGTAAGCAGCGCCAAAGTTTATCTCTACATAAGGTATCCATTCTCTGCATCCATATCACCCAATAACAAACTTGGGGAACTGAACTATCCAGGCTATCTCATTGCAAGCGGGGGTCAGGGCGATGAGTACACGCCGTACTTCTCAATTGGTGCTCATAACGCATATAAAACAACTTTCAAGATCGATGTGGACAGGAACGCAAAATATGGGAAATATGATCTGCCCTATACGGTATTTTACGATGGCGGCAAGGAATTCAGCGGAAAGATCACGCTTGAGGTCAAAGGCGAAACGCTCATCGAGATCAGGAACGTGCAGGTAAATTCCAACAACTCTGCTGTGGAGCCGGGCGAGGTGTTTATGATCGCAGTCTCGTTCGAGAACGTTGGAGACAATGGAATAAAATGGCTCAAGCTGATTCTGAATCCCCGGGATAGATCGCTTATACCCTTGTACTCGGACACGGAACGTATTTTCAAAGATATCCCGCAAGGAGAAAAAAAAGAGGCACAGATGTGGTTCTCTCTTGAAAAAGATGCAGCAGTTAAGAACTATCCAATAGATCTTGTTCTAAAATACACGGACGAAAGAGGCGTGGAGTTCAACGAGACAAGGCTTGTGGGATTAGTAGCCTCAGGAAGGGCTGCGCTTGATATCGCAAAAAAGACCACTGAGCCGACAAGGATAATAGAGAACGAACCGTTCACTCTAACTGTAAAAATCGAAAATACCGGAACTGGGGACGCAAGCGGTGTTACAGCACGGCTTGAATCAGGGATCGATGGGGATACGCTTGCTTATCTTGGAGAAATAAAGAAAGATGATTATTCCAATGCAATCTTCATTCTTGATAGGACAAAGAGCGGGAAAAAGGAAGGTGTTCTCAGGATAAGTTATGAAGATGATTTCGGTAAACATGAAGTCCAGAAAGAACTGAACCTGATGGTAAATCCTGATAATGGACAGAGCCCTGTTCCTTTTATAATTGGCTTAGTGGCGATTGCAGCCATAATATTCTACATGAAGAAAAGGAAAACCTGAAATTATGAAAGCCTGGTTATTTCTTGCTGTGAAAGACCTGTCAAAACGTAAACGTGAGACCCTGATGGTCATCCTGGCAATAACCATCGGAGTTGTGGGTCCGCTTTTTACGACAGCGCTGAATAACGGGATGCAGAATGCATTCGTAGGAAATAGCGTGGATGTCTATATCGGTCATCTCCAGATACAACCCAATACCGGGGACGAAGAGATACCCAGGTCTGAAAGCATGCTGTCCAAAGTAATGAGCATAAATGGCATAGTAGGAGCCACGCCGAGGATCAGCACAGGTGTTGATATAGAATCAAAGACCGAGAAGGTTGGGATCGCCCTGTTTGGCATTAAACCCTCGCTTGAGGAAAAAGCCTCCACGCTTGCCACGACTGTTGATAGGGGTGAGTTCCTTGACGATAAGGATAAAAAACAACTGCTGATAGGCACATCGCTTGCTGAACTGATAAAGGTAGATGTGGGGGATACCGTCCATCTCTATTACCTTGACAGACCGCCCATCGATTTCAAAATAAAAGGCGTTATCAGCACAGGTACATTTGATCTTGACAGGTATGCCATAATAACCACTTATGATCAGGTCAAAGAACTTACAGGGAAAAAAGAAGCAAATAATATTGTAATCCGGCTTGAAGATCGTGAGGATTCCATAAAAATGAGGACTCTTATCCAGAAAGAGACCTCGCTTCCCAACGTGAAGACTTGGCAGGATATCTCGGCAGGGATGGCAGGAATGATCGAAACTTTCGGGGTAATATCTCTTCTGACTTCAGCTATCTCAGTATTTGTTGCCGCTATTGCCATAAGCCTCATAATTTACACTACGGTCAAGAATAAGATACGCGAGATCGGCGTGATCAAAGCCATAGGCGCAAGAGGTTCTACGATACTCAAGATCTATCTTGCAGAGGGATTATTTATCGGTATATTGGGAACAGTTTTTGGCACGGTCATAGGACTTCTCCTAATAAACAATATGGCGCAGAACCCTCTTGT
>JBDROC010000035.1:0-3688 GCA_043810475.1 Methanobacteriota archaeon
GTTATATCCATTCAAAACTAGGAATTCTGCATGTCTTCAAGGAGTCATATAAAACCCCAACCGTGTACTCACTAAAAGAAGAATATGTAGATATGATAAATAGTGCATTAAGTAAAAAAGTACCCGTCAGTTAACATCTCATGGCGCATATTTCGTTGTTCAATTCGATAATGCGCTGAATTATTTTTTTTCTTTCAAGCTGTTGCACCAGAGGTCATGCCTTCAAGTTTATTGATCCTCTGTTTAAGCGCTATTATTACAGGTTCGTTATCCTGGTATTCCAGGTCCTCACCGCAAATCGGGCAGACGAACAAAAGGTCTGACGCAGTCTCAAACAGGAAACGACTGCATTGTTTATTGCAGGTATAGAATACTTTGCCATCCTCAAATTCAAGTTTAATTTTGAGGTTCTTTATTAACTTCTTTGATTCTAGCTCAAGCTGATTTTCCAGATTTTCAAGGTCAAGCCTCCAGAGGTATGTAAGCCATCCGCTATCCGTGTCCCTGACCCTCCGGTAAACAGCAAGCCTGTTCTCGTATAATATGAACAAAGTCCTTCGTACTATATTCAAAAGGACACCAGTCACCTCTGCTATTTTTTCATCAGTGACCTCGTTTTCAGGCATCTTTTCAACAACTTTAAATCCTTCCTCTCCTACAAGATTTATAAAATACCCTCTGATAACAGGATCATTTGAATTAACCAAAAAATATCACCTATCTTATTTAGCTTTAATATGTCATTAAACTTCCGTTATCCCTCTTATATACTGTGCATATCTTTCAACTTTTACTAGCGCCATTTCTCGCGTTCTCCCGGTTTCAAGCAGGGTGGTCAGTGGCTCATCTTCCCTGGCAATCCACCCCTTTTCCGGAATATCCGCAGCGCGTTCCATCTTCATGCACTTGATAAGCCACTTGAACAATCGCTCATTTACCTGGATACTTTTACCAGCATACAGGATGTTCCTGACAGCAAAACGCTTATGCTTTCCGGGTTTTGGAAGTTCGCCTGAAAACGATCTAACATGCGCATCAAATATATTTATCCCGCATGAAAGTTCTATCGTATCCAGGCTTCCCTGGAAGCGCGGATTGACTTCGATTACTACCATGCCTTTTTCTGTCTGGATGAAATCAACGCCATTAGAGCCCTTAAGCCCGAATTCAAGCGCTATCTGTTCAGAATATTCTATCAGCTCATTCTTAAACTGCGTAATGAAAGGCGTAACGTTCCCGCAGTAAGCAAAAGGCAACCTCGTAAGACCGGGGATCCCTATCAACTGTTCGTTCAGGGCTATCACACAGGCATCATCTCCAGTCCCAATGAGTGATGCGCTGCACGGGACTCCTTCCATGAATTCCTGGGCTATGAACTCGCTGGCTTCGCTTCTTGACTGAATAGCTGCAAGTCCATCATCATCCTTTACGACAAAGTTCCGTATGCCACCTGAACCACATCCTGGTTTTATCATCATAGGAAACTTGAGTCTTGAGGCTTTAGAAAGCGGTTCGGTTTCAGGATGAGGTATCCCCAGAGAGCGCAGCTTCTTTGCTAATTTTAATTTATTGTTCACTTCTTCCGCTACTTCATTTCTGTTTCCCAGGATGTTCTTAAATTTCAGTCCTTCAAAACCAGGACCCAGGATAACTCCGTCTGTTTCCCCGAATGTTTGGGCAAGTTCGTATATCTTTTTCCGAGATGCATTTCCAAGAAGGAAGGCTTTATAGGCGCAGTTTCGCATATCTACATCGCAGAAATTATCAAGCGCATAGACCGTGTATCCAGCCCTTTTTGCCGAACACACTATGCTGCGTGTACTGTTACCGATCACAAGGATCTTCATTTTTCTCTGACCTCTTTTCCCCTGGTTTTCGGGACGATCTCAACCTCACCACCGCTAAACCTCGATTTCAGAGGTTCAATGCCTGAAGATGCCGCAAGCCTGTCAAGAACTATTGCAAGGGCTGTGACCTCGGAGTGCGGCTGGTTCCCAACAGCTACGTTCCAGTCGGCAAGCGTGTAGAGTTCGGGCGGTACTTTTTCTGCACCCACGACGACCAGAAGATTTTCGGTAACAATATCATTTATCACATCCGGCAGATTAACGCCGTACATGGTAAGGTGCAGCACTCTGCCGCCTGATCCTTTCCAGTTTCTTATCTCGTTCTTCCAGTTCGTTATCCTTCGCACGTAAAATGAACCACCCCATCTCTGGGCAACTTCACGGATGCTTTTCTCGATGCCGCTGTCGTCCGAATCAAGTAACATACCCTCCGCGCCCAGAGCGCGGGCTGTAAGCCCTACATGTGTTGTGATCCGCTGGTCTCTCTGGACGCGGTGCCCGAGTCTTAATATTACTGTTCGCATAATTCAGATATATATCGTTTCCCCATTTAGAGGGGCGGTCGATCTTACGCCTATTTCTTCTTTTATCCAGTCTGCAAAACCCTGGGTATTATCCCCGTGAACCGGGAAAACTGTTTCCGTGCCATTATCACAGAATTTTTTCACCAGTTCTTTTAACTGTGCATTCCCGCAGTGAGCAGAAAAATCATACAGTTCGAGCCTGCATTTTAAGTGAATAATTCTATTTCTATCCTCAATATATCCGCTCTCTACCGCTTTTCGCCCGTTCGTGCCCTCTGCCTGGTAACCGGTCAGGTGGATCTTCGACTTTGCATCGTCATATATCTCATTTATATAATACAGTACCGGACCGCCGTTAAGCATGCCTGCGCTTGTAACGATGATGCAGGGTTCCCTGATTATATCCTTTCGCTGTTCTGGCTCTACTATATTTGATGACGTGAACACATCCTTCAACTTATCTATGTCCCTGACGTATTCCGGCGCTCTTTTCATGATTTTGAACACATCTACGCCCATGCCGTCAATATATGCATGAAGCCCGTGCTTTTTTAGTATGAGCATTATTTCCTGTGTCCTTCCTATGCTAAAAGCCGGTATTATCGCCTTTCCGCCGCATTCTACGGTCTCTCTTACGGATTCGATAAAACGCTCCTCAAGGACGGCTCTGGGTGTATGGTTTCTCCCGAAATATGTACTCTCTATAAGAAGAATATCGCTTCTGGGATACCTGGTGTCCGCTCCATTTATGAGTTCAGTCTGTATCGTGTTTATATCCCCTGTATAGAAGAGGCTCTGCTTGTCTTTTTCGAGATAGACCGAAGATGAACCGGGTATATGACCTGCATCATAGAAACATACATTGAAGCCAGAAGTCTCAAACTCCTCCCTGTAATTCACAGACCTTGCTCTTCTTTCGAAATCCTGGATCTCTTCGTTATAATACGGTATGTTGTGTCCCTTTTTCTCAGAAATTTTAAGCGTGTCCCTTGCAAGCAGTCCCGAAAGCCGGGCAGTGATACTGGTTGAGTATATTTCAGGTTCAATGTCCATGAGATTGGGCACAAGCCCGCAGTGGTCAAGATGCCCGTGCGAGATTATCAGTGTTTTCGGGCGAAGCCCGTTTTTGGGATAGCTCGGCGGGTCTGTGGGCTTTATGCCGTAGTCGAGAAGCAGCTCTTCATTTATGATATAGGCAGACCTTCCCACTTCTCCTGCCCCTCCTAAAAATCGTATGTTAATTTTATCGCCTCATATTGTATTTTTCCTGGTGGTCACATATTCACGTCCGGGTTTATTAATTTTTATGCAACTTTT
>JBDROC010000036.1:0-6407 GCA_043810475.1 Methanobacteriota archaeon
ACCAATGGAGAATATATGGTCAAGGCTGCGCAGTTCCCTGCAGGCGTGCCCGGAATAAAGACGATCAATGGTGACATAGTGCCTGAAACTGACGTAGACCCCATGGTATACCTTGAAATTTATAGGAACGGTATGCTGATAAAAGAATTTGTCATGACGGTCGGGAGCGAAGCTTATATTGATCCTGACTATGAAGCCAGAGTATCTACTACAGGATTTATTGCAAGGAATGCTAAAGAATGGGTGCTTGAGTTTTATGACCCGTGGGTGACCGTGGCTATTCAGAAAAGGGCACTCCCGAAACTTGAAGTAACTGTAACCACAGATAAATCCACATACACCTCCAACAATGCTGAAATAATCACAGCAACCGTCAACGTAAAGAATACTGGAGATGCTTTTATAAAGAACATTGACGCCACTCTAAATATTGGAGAATTGAAACTCAGAGGAGGTGATGCAAGTCAGCTTCATAATTCTTATCTGAGGTTGAATAAAGGAGAAAGTAAGAGTTTTGAGGTCATACTTGTTGTTCCTGATCTGATCGATCAGAAATCGTACAACTTGAGCGCAAGTGCAAAAGGATACGATGTAAAAGAGCTTGGATACAATGCTTCGGGCTCGGTGTCCCTGACTGTTTCACCCAAGCAGAATTATTTTGGCATCACAAAAGCGGTCAGAGACCGCATATATTTGCAGGATTACGCTTCTGTAAGGATTACAATTGCAAACGGCGGGATGTATAATATATATAACATCCATGTTACAGATAACATGAGTGACAAATTCGTATTAAGCTCATCTCCTACACCCTTTGCATGGGATATCCCGTTATTGAAACCTGGCGAGGAATGGGGAACTGGTTACTCCATCAAACCAACAGAAGCGAACATAGACGGATGGACAATACCTGCTGCATCAGCAACGTTCACAGTAAATAATAAACCATACAGCGCATCCACCTCAACAATTAAAGTTATAGTAAATGGACCAAGAATTCTTCTAAACAAAACGGTGAGCAAACCTGTTGTGAACATAAGCGAAGACGTGACAGTAACGGTAAGTGTTAATAACATAGGGAACATCGGTACCAAGACAGATGTGAAAGATTCATTACCTGATGACGTAAGCCTTGTAAGCGGACTGCTGTCCCAGCTCAATTTTTCTGAACCCAGGATAGTATGGGGATTTAGCTATATTATTCGCATGAATAAAGAAGGAGAATACGAATTACCTTCCGCTATTGCCAATTATACAAATGTGGAATACAGGGGCACTGTTCGTGACGTGAAAAGCTCAGAAAGACCCATCATCAAGGTCATTGACCCAAGTAAACCAATTTCCACTCTCGACCCCAATGCGAGCTCGCTGACTCCAGGTGAAAAACCACCATCGTCACCTGGAGCTCAGGGAACGCCATCGCAGACATCTGGAGATGGATCGTGGATATCTTCAATAGCATCAAACACCCCTGGAGCAACAACATCAGAACCAACACCTACACCAATAACTCCGGGTTTTGAGATCTCATTCACAGTACTTGTGCTGATATTCGTAAAAATCCTGAAACGCAGATGAATTCAATAATATTTACTCACGGCGATTCTGATGGTATCTGTGCCGGAGCCATAGTCAAAAGTGCGCTTCCCGGGTCAATCGTGTTTTTCACAAGCCCGGTTGCACTTCTTGGAGAATTGAACAGTCTTACAGAAAATTATGAAAATATTGTGATATGCGATATCGCAGTCGACGAGAAAAGCTGCAGGCAGTTGAAAGAAAGGTTGAATGACCTCTCAAAAGTTTCGAAAGTGACTTATATGGATCACCACCCACTCCCGAAGGAAGGATTTAGAGCTTCCTGGTTCTACCACGATGAATGTTCTTCTTCCGAGCAGGCATACCGCATTTTTGAGAAAAAACTGAACCGCGACGTAAGAAGCGTGGCGATATACGGTGCAATGGGGGATTTCAGCGAGACTGCTGTAATTAAGAAATGGATGCACGACTGGGATAAGAGGACGCTTTATTTTTACGCAGGTACATTGATACAGGGAATTACGAACGGAGGGAGGGATTACGATTTCAAGAGGAGGATAGTTGATGCGCTTTCTGAAGACATACCGCCTCCCCAGATAGATGGTCTTCTTGAAGCTGCCCTCATTGCGTCCAGAAAAGAGGAAGAGTTAAAGGTTCATGTACGGGAAAAAGTCGTGAAATTAAAGAAACTTGCATATGTTATCGATATCAATGGGTTCATGTCAAAAGCAGCAATATACGCAGCTTCTTACGGAAATGCACTTGTTGGTGTCTCATGCGAGCACAGGGCACATAAGCACGTGTATGATATAAGCATAAGACTGCGTAATGGTGGAGTGGATCTAAATACGATACTGCGCCGCGTGGCACCAGAGCACGGCGGGACCGGTGGTGGTCATCCTTTCGCAGGGGGTGCGCGCATCCCTGATAAAAACCTGAAGGCTTTTTTATTTGACCTGGATGACGCGCTGGGCTGACAAGCCAGTTTAGGATCTAAAACCACTTGTCCAGCGTCTTTTGCCCCGTATCCGAGGCTTCAAGAAGCCGCTCAACAGCCTTTGAAACGCGCTCTCTGGAAAAGTCGTGCCCTTCGCACAGGAAATTCGTGATTGCAGAAGCATCAGGCTTTCTCCATTTGAGTTCATAATCCGGGGTAACGTCAGGATGAAGGAACAGGTCTCTTATTTCTGCAAGGTATTTGATATCAGTATTAAGCTCCTTAAGGACGCCCTCGATACTTCCGTGCTTCAATATCGCCTTCAGGGCTTTCTTAGGTCCGATCCCTTTAATCCCTTCATTGTAATCCGTTCCCACAAGGATGGCAATATCCACAAGCTGTTCCTTAGAAATCCCAAGCTTCAGGAGACCAGATCCAAGGTTTATGACCTCAGGCTTCACATCCACGTAAATGCCCTTACCGGGAAGTTTCCTTTTTCCAGTCACTGCAAGGTTCCTTACGATAAGTGGCGCGCCGAACAGGAGGGCGTCATAATCCTGCGAGCCTGCCGCGTCAGCATCTTTATTTTGCACCATGAACGAAGCCTGCGCCTCCCCTTCCGAGGGAGCAGTGATGACCGGGATGCCCATGAGACCGAGCAGGGTTTTTGCATCTTCCACCATATTTCCTTTGATATGCGATGAAGCCTGTGCATACTTGAAAGCATCCTCGCCTCCTGCAGCTTTTGCCTCCTGCCACTTTGACATGGCTTCTATCCGTGTTTTTTTGCGCTCTTCGAGGGTAGCGAACTTGAATTCAGGCGGCACGCCGTCAAAAACAAAAACAGGCTTGATCCCCTCTTCAACCAGGTTCGTCGTCCTGTACAGGAAGCCTGAAAGATGGGATGTTATCTCCCCATGAGAGTCGGTAAGTGGAGTGCCGTCACGCTGCCTGATTATGCTCAGGAACTGGTAAAGTGTATTGTATGCGTCGATAGCTATTACTTTACCTTTAAGCTCAGATAATTCTATTTCTTTTTTATCGAAAAGGTCTCCGAGGTCAACCCCCATAATGATACCTCATAATAATGAATCTACTATTTCATAAGGGCTATTTATAGCTTGTTCGAAACTTCCCAGAAAATATCCTTCTTCCTCTGCGCCACCATGATCATCACTTTTCCGATGATAATTCCTAATATCACACCTGCCGCTGCATCTCCCGGAAAATGCACCCCTACATATACCCTGCTTAGAACCACGATAAACGAGAACGCATAAAGATATTTAGCATACTCTGGATGGAACCTGGAAACGACTGTGGCAGCAAGAAAGCTCATCTCGGCATGGGCTGAGGGGAACGAGGGGTCTGCTTCAGCAGGTGTCAGAAGTCTTGTAGATGCTATCTCCTCATACGGTCTTCCCCTGTCAATAAGGAATTTTAGCGGATATGTAAAAAGCGCACCGGCAACTATACTCACAGTCAAAAGCAGCGCCATTTTCTTTTCATTCTTCATCCAGAAATAAACGATAAGAAGAAACCAGAAAACATACGTAAGTTCCCTCAAGGAAGGAAAAACCGCATCAAATAAGGGATTCGTGAGATTATGGTTAATATCAAGGAAAATTGCGCTATCCACAGACTCAAGATATTCAAGGATCATTTTCTACCCCGCATACTGAAAAGTATATTCTGTGCATCATATTATTTCTTACAGAGGCGTCTTAATACAAGCATTACGATCAGTACAGCAGCGGCGCCGACCGCTGGAACTTTTTCTGCAGCTGCCGGCGTGGGGGTAGTTTCTGGCAAAGTCGTTCGAGGTGCGTAGGGTGTAAGTGTGGGCTTGACGGGGATCTTATCCGAAGGTACCGTGTGAGTATTCAGCACAACCAAAGTCTTTGAGACCATTTTTGCATAAGTATACTGGTTGATCTTCTCATAGGGATCTTGCATGGTCTCGGCATATTCATACGCACTCACGGCAAGAGTTGGCTCTATTCCAGCCAAACGTGCTTCATTAATGGCAAGCTTTGCATCGCCTGCACTCTGCTCTACCTTCTTTTGCGCATCAAGCATTCCCATGAACCCGATAAGCGTACTGGATTTCACCGAGCCCTGAAGTGAATCAAATATCGCCCCTGAATAATACCCGCTCTTCATTTCTTTCTGAGCATGGATCAGATCATCCGCAGAACCGCTTATTATAGCCGGATGCACACTGCTTTGAGACAAAAGTTCCTGCATGTATGTACTGATCGACTGCGCCTGGCTAAGGTACCAGCCTGCCCGGTCTTTTAAAATATCTTCAGGCACAACTTTCCCGGTCGGGGTCGAAAGCGTCAGCCACCACCGCGCTGTACGCGCCCTCTCATGTGAGAAAGCAAGCACGTTTATCTTTTCGTCCGTATTATTGAGTTTCATTGCCTCATCAAGTTTGATCTTTGAGGAGGTGATGCGCGACTCTGCAGCTCCCACAGCCCCAACGTCATCCACGCCGCCGGATTTGAACATATCGAGTTCGCTCTCAGATAGGTTTATCTGGTTTTCAACTCTTCCAATAAGTTCAGCCATATATTTCTCTTTATCTGCCTCATTGCTGTAATCGTAAATCCACCGTGCTGTGCGTATATTGATCATCGAGTTGAAATAGAGTGAGGTGGCGGCATAATATTTCTGATCATCATACATTTTATCAGCCCTGCTTATGATGTCTTTTGCCTGCGCAAGGTATGGACTCTTCGGAGTTAGCGCCTCGGTCTCATTATACATATCGCTTGCTTCTTTCTTAAGGTTCGTGGCAAGCGGTTCAAGAAGATCAATATATCCGGAAGTGAGCACAGTGCCGTTAAACGCCGGTTTTACCAGTTCATGGCCTGTAGAGATCTTTACTACCTCCTGGATCGTACTCACTTCTTTTACTGTGACGTTCAGGTCTTTTCCAAGCTTCAATACATCAATGGTCTCTTCCACATTCTTTGAAATAATTACAGTGCCCTTTGCTCTTGTGACGAGTTTTGTTAATATGACCGTGCCCTGTCCTTCTGGAACAAGAAAAAGAGTGTAATTCCTGGCCGCTGCCGCTTCAAGCTTGTATGGTATCCCACCGACAGGTCCGATGGACTCATCCGGATTTATCATGCCTGTTATCACCACTCCAGGATCGAGTGTCCAGTTGTTGATGGCTGCGATAGTTGCCATTGTAAGAGCCGCGCCTGCTGAAGGTCCTCCAATAATGGGTGAACTTATATCAATGATATAATAAAAATCATATGCGCGCTGGTCGATCCCGAGTACGTCTGATGCGACCATGGCTGCAAGTCTTGCCGAACCCTGCAGATCAACCTGTGTGTAAGGACTTGTATCGACAAAAACGTGACCTGTGCCGTTGGTGGCTATCACCCTGGCGAAAAGCAGGATCCCCTGTTCTCCATCTGGTGTACTGCTGTCTGCAACAAGCGGGACCGTGACACCGTCTTCCAGAGCGTGCGCAGTGTTTACAATAATAAACAGTATTAATAAAATTCTAAATATTTTATTTTTCATTTATTGCACTTATTGATTTTCAACATTATTAATTTATGGCTACATAACATTTATCATGATATAAATATAACTCCCCCGGCGCCGTGTAGCGCAAAATGAGGTTGCGCGGGATGAATGGCGACCAGTTGCCCCTGTAGTTGTCGAAAAACAAGCTCTCCAAAGTCCTTATCAGCTGTTAACAGCAGTGTATTTTTCTTATTGGCCATCTCAAGCACTTCATCGTCAGAGATCCCGGCATACTTTTCTGCCGCCAGGAAATTCAAGAAACCGCCTCAGCGACAGGGTACACCACATCAGCGCGTAAAGCCTGTGCAGCAAATGCAAGAGCTGCTCTTATCGCTTCGCGGGTCAGCCGCGGATGAGCCTCCAATATCTGTTCCACTGTTTC
>JBDROC010000037.1:0-3235 GCA_043810475.1 Methanobacteriota archaeon
CCCAGGATCGTGCCTCCCGAGAAGCCTTTGAACTTCGCTGCAATGGAGTCAAAAGGCTTGATGATGTTCTCGGTCTGGTCAAGCACGGCATCCACGCCCACACCTATGAACCTGTTCCCTCTCTGGATTATTAACGCCACCTGGTTTTTCTGCCCTTCCTGCACCGGGATATTCAGAACCTCAGCCAGACTGATGAATGGGATAACATTTTTACGAAGCACGAGCGCCTTATCCTTCCCCACGTCTTTAATATACTCTGGCTTAATGTCGAGAGTTTCGATCACGATATCCGAAGGCATTACGAACACATGCTCTCCCACGCCTACCATCAAGGTCTGGACTACCGCAGTTGTAAGCGGAAGCGCAAGCGTGAACCTGCTCCCCCTGCCTTTTTCAGTAGCCACCTCAACGCTGCCCCCAAGCTTTTTAGCCGCAGTCCTCACAATATCAAGCCCTATGCCTCTTCCCGAAACGCCTGTTACCTTTTCTGCCGTGCTGAATCCAGGTCTGAAAATAGTCTCCATGATATCGCTGTCTTCCACAGCCTCTGCCTCCTCTGGTTTTATGAAGCCTTTATTTATTGCAGCTTCCTTCATATGCGCCATATCCATGCCCTTTCCGTCATCTTCGACCTCGATCAGGATATTATTCTCAGCCCTCTTTGCAACGAGCTTCACCGTCCCGGTTCTCTTCTTTCCTTCCTTTTCTCTTATCTCAGGAAGCTCAATACCGTGGTCTATGGAATTCCGTATAAGATGAATGAGCGGTTCCCCGATCGCGTCAAGTACTGACTTATCCAGTTCATTTTCGCCCCCCTCCACAACGAACTCCACCTCTTTTTTCTGCTCCTTTGCCAGATCCCTTACCATCCTCGGGAACTTCCGGAAGATCTCATCCGCCGGAACAAGGCGCGAGACTGAGACGTTCTCCTGCAGCTCGGCGATAATGTGATCCATAGCAGAGAGCGCAGACCTGAGCTTCTTATTTTCGCTGCCTGAGACCAGGTTATCGATCCTGTTCTTGTTCAATATAAGCTCTCCGACCAGGTTGAAAAGCGAATTAAGGATATCCACATGCACCCTGACGGTCTCGGTCTTTTCAATAGTCGGTATTGCGCTCCTGATCGTCCCGGTCACTTCCTGTTCAGGGGGCGCTTCCTTACTGATGAGCCTTTTTACCTTATCAGCCGCCGCCCTGTGATCGAACTTACCGCCTTTTTTCGCACACTTTTGATTTACCATTACATTGAGCGCGTCCACAGCCTCAAAGATGACATCTATAGCCTCCTGTGTGACCGGAAGCGCATTCTTTCTCATCCTGTCGATGGGCTCTTCGCACAGGTGACTGAACTCAGCTATATCTGTGAACTCAAGCATATTTGAGGAGCTTTTCAGCGAGTGCAGCGCCCTGAATATCTCGTTCAAATTCTCCACCTTAGAGTGGTCTTTCTCCAGTTCAAGCATCGCGCTGTTGATCTCCATGAAGTACTCTTTTGCGTCATTACAGTAGTCTTCAAGGAATATTGACAGGTCGAGTTTGTCTTTTTCTGGCATTATATCATCCTCAATATAGCCCCCGCTATCTGCGGAAGCGGCAGCACTTCATCCACGCAGTCAAGCCCGATAGCGGCTTTTGGCATGCCGAATATCACGCATGTGGACTCATCCTCTGCTATGGTTGTGCCTCCTGCGTCTTTTATCGCCTTTAATCCCGAAGCTCCATCACTGCCCATTCCTGTGAGCAGAACCCCGATAACATTTTCTCCATATATTTTTGCGGCAGAGCGCATGGTGAGATCTATGGAGGGAATAGAGTGTCGCAGGCTTTTCCGGATGCTGAATCTCCTGACCGCTTTATCCTGTACTATGGAAATATTGCACCCTCCGGGAGAGACAAAAACCCTGCCGCTGCGTATTATTTTGTCATGTTTCGCGATAGAAATGTCCAGCTGGCATTTCCATTTAAGCATGTCAACGAACGGAGGGATGAACTCAGGGCCCATGTGCAGGACAACAATGACCGCTGCGGAAATGCCCGGGGGAAAAGAAGAAAGCACTGCAGCTATCGCTCTGGGTCCTCCGGTTGACGCCCCGATGATAACAACCTGCTTTGGCTTGAATTTTTTTGGTGATTTGACGTAGGATTCCCCGGGAGGAATTAATTCCATTTTTTGCACGTTTACGCTTGCTGCTGTTTTTACTTTGGCGATGATCTCCTCCTTTAGTTCCTCGATGCCGTATGAGATCACGCCGGACGGCTTCGTGATAAAATCCACCGCTCCCTGAAAAAGGGATTTGACGGCTAATGCGGGTTCTTTAAGACCGCTGATCACAACAACAGGCGTGGGAGCTTCAGTCATAATATGCGTAAGTGCGCAAAGCCCGTCCATCACAGGCATCTCGATGTCTAAAAGCACAACATCGGGGCGAAGCTCCTTTACTTTCCGGATCGTCTCTTCCCCATCTGAAGCGGTATCTATTACTTTTATATCCCTGTCAGATCCCAGGATATGCGTGAGCGCTTTACGCATGAAATTGGAATCATCAGCCACCAGTGCACGGATCATTTTACTTTTTTCTCATCACTTTTTCGATCTCAGCCAATATCTCGCTCTGCTTGAATGGCTTTCTTATATACCCCGAAGCTCCGAGCATGACCGCTTCTTCTTTCTTGGAATCCGTCCCGAGCGCTGATACCATGATCACTTTTGCTTTCTGGTCAAGTTCCCTGAGCATTTTCAATGCAGCTAAGCCGTCCATTCCTTTCATCAGTATGTCAAGGGTAACGATATCAGGTTTAAATTTTTTGTACATCTCAATGGCTTCCTTCCCGTCCCGTGCCATGCCCACGACCTGATGTCCTGAACTCTCAACTATGTATTTCAATGACCCTCTCATGAAAGAAGCGTCGTCCACGATTAAGATCTTTACCATTCTCACACCTCCTTTATCGCTTTTGCTTTGCCTTTTCTCCTTGCTGTCTGTTCTTTTTCAACCATTTTTGTTTCCTCCTCATGGAATTGCCTCTCTTTTTTCTCAGGCGGCTGGGTTTTCATGCTCTGTATGTCGCCTATTGCCTGCCTGATCGCTTCTGTCTCCTTCACACCGCTCTCAAGCATCCTGTTCACATCGAGCAGGATTATGAGTTTTGTTTCCAGCATTCCCACGCCTGTTATGTATTCCTCAACAACCTTATTCCTGCTGGATTCGGGCATTTCCTGCACCATTTCATCCGG
>JBDROC010000038.1:0-2102 GCA_043810475.1 Methanobacteriota archaeon
TATTTTATATTGAACTTCACACCGATCTTGAACAGCCTCTTCGTGGGCAGGTTCATGACCTTGCATCCAGTTCTCTCTGCGATCTCCCTCAATATCTCCTGCATCCTCTTTTCGCTCTCAGCAGAAAGCGTGAACCAGATATTATATTCTGCAGGTCGAAGGTAGTTATGTGACACTTCGTCGTACCCGTTTATTAGCTGCGCCACCTCATCCACCCTGTCAGCGGGCGCTTTCAATGCTACAAGAGTGCTTACTCCACCGGTCTTCTTCGTGCTGATTATGGGACCTATGCGCCTGATCGCCCCTTCTGCGTGCAGGCGTTTTATGCGTTCTATTACCTCTTCCTCTTTCAATCCTAAACTATCCCCCAGCTGTAAAAACGGCCTGTGAACAAGTGGAAAATCAAGCTGGATAGCGTTCAGTATTTTTTTATCAGCCTCATCCAGTGAAATCTTACCTTCTGATGAACCCAAATCCATCACACCTTTTTAGGCGGTACATACATGCAGTATGGCTCCTCATCCAGGTAATCCCCGGTCTGAGCGTAAGCGCGTGCCCTGCAACCCCCGCATATTGCGCGGTACTCGCATTCGCCGCATTTGCCTTTGAGCTTCCCGGTGTCACGAAGGTCATTGAAGACCTTTGACTTTTCCCATATCATCTTAAAAGGCTTCTGTCTGATATTCCCCGCAAGCGCAGGGAGGTATCCGCATGGATAGACGTTCCCTGTGCTTGATACAAAGCAAAACCCAGAGCCCCCCAGGCACCCTTTTGTCATGGCTTCAAGCCCATGCGTCTCTTTTGTTATCCTGACGCCCTCTGCTTTTGCGCGCTGGCGTATGATCCTGAAGTAGTGCGGTGCGCACGTGGCTTTCAACTGTATACGTGATGTTTTGCTCTTATCGTAGAACCAGTTGAGCACACGTTCGTACTCTTCGGGAGGTATCTCCTCGGATTCTATCTCTTCACCCCTTCCCGTGGGAACGAGTAAAAATATATGGAGCGCAGAGGCTCCGAGTTCAAGTGCAAGCTCATAAATATTCGGTATCTCAGTAAGGTTCCTTTTAGTTATCGTGGTGTTTATCTGGAAGCTTAGACCTGCGTTTTTCAGGATATCAATTCCGCGAAGGGCAGCCTCAAAAGCGCCAGTTTCTCCCCTGAAGATATCATGTGTTTCTTTGGTCGAGCCGTCGATGCTTATGCTCACGCGCTGGATGCCAACATCTTTCAACTTCTTCGCAATATCAGGTGTGAGTAATGTTCCATTGGTGGCAAGAACGACCCGCAGACCGTGACCTGAAGCATATTGTGCGATATCATACACATCAGAGCGTAGAAGGGGTTCGCCGCCAGTGAGAATGATGATGGGTTTGTACTCTACAAGTTCATCGACAAAATGCTTCGCCTCAGCTGTGGATAATTCATCTGGTGTGGGATCTCTTATCGCCGAGGCTCTGCAGTGGATACATGCAAGGTTGCACGCGTTGGTAAGTTCCCATGCGATAAGTCTTGGGGGTTTAATTCTAGTGTCGTTCAATGGAATCACGCATCGTCATTACAGTTAATAACCTTTATGTAATATCAGGATAGAATAGTTTCCATGATATATTTATACGCGGCTTTTGCTATCGTGTGGATAATATTGATAGCTTACATAATAAACCTTATCCGGATGCACAGGGCATTATCTAATGAGATCAATGTCCTTCAAAACCTGAGATAATATGTCAATAGAGGAAATATTTGATCTTAAGACAATATCAGTGGTGGGTATTTCAGATAATCCCGAAAGGCCGAGCAATTTTGTGGCAAAATTTTTGGAAGAGCGCGGATACAGCATAATCCCTGTAAACCCGAACTTGACAGAGTGGGATGGTAAAAAATGCTACCCTGACCTCCTATCCATACCTGTAAAAGTGGACGTGGTGGACATTTTCAGGCGCCCGGAGGCGATCCCTACCATCGTGGATGAAGCCATCGCGATAAAAGCAAAGGTAGTGTGGATGCAGGAAGGCATTGTGAACGAGGAGGCTGCTGCTAAAGCAAGGGATGCTGGCATCGAAGTCGTAATGGACAGGTGCATGAAAATAGAATACACAAGA
>JBDROC010000039.1:0-4349 GCA_043810475.1 Methanobacteriota archaeon
GTTACTCCCTTTTCATACCATACTTTTGAGTTCATCGGGTCAAGATCAATGGATTTATTAAAAGCCCTGATCGCCTCATTTCCACGCTCGAGGTCTTTAAAAACAAGACCCTTTTCAAACCACAGTTTTGAGTTGTCTGGATTTAATGAAGTGGCTTTTTCAAAAGCCTGGAGGGCATTATCTAAACTTTTTACAGCCTCATAGCGCCTGTCAAGCGATTTAAGATCAGTACCCTTAAGTTTCCATACCATCCCTTTTGCGTACAGTGAGAACCAGTCCGAAGGATCCTTTTCAAGCGCTTTATCAAGCAGGGCTAAGCTCTGAGCATATTGCCTTTGCATTCCCAGATTCAGTCCTTTTCGCGCCATAGCTCCTGAATGTTCAGGTTGAATTTCAAGAACTTTACTAAAAGCGGTCAGTGCCTCTGCTTCTTTACCCATATTTGAGAGTATCATGCCTCTGTCGAACAGGATCTTTACATTATTCGGGTCTTTTTCAAGCAGCTTTTCATAGATCTTCAAAACTTCAGGATCCATTTTGAGCTCCTTAAGTATCATTGCTTTTTCTGACAAAAGCTTGAGATTGTCAGGCTCGGACTTAAGCACCTTATCGTAAGCTTCCAGCGCTTCTTTTAGCCTGCCAAGGTTCACCAATATAAACCCCTTCTCGTGCCAGGCTTTTTTGTTATTGGGTTCTGCTTCAAGCACTTTTTCATATGCTTCAAGAGCAGGGCCATATTGCTCAAGGGTGAGATGGATCGATGCTTTATCGTACCAGGCTTTCAAATTTGAAGGGTCGTTATTCAGAATGTTCCTGTAAGCTTCCAGCGCTTTATCAAATTTACCTGCACGCTTGTAGTCTTCCGCCTCTTGTATTGGATCTTTAAGTTCTGGTTTTTTAAATAAATTACCTAATTTCATTATTTTACCTCAGCCTCAATTAATACCGTTTGCCTTTCCTTTTTTGTACTATTCTTAACAGTATAAATCTTTCTATGGTTTCTCCACATTTTGGCGGCCCAGAAATGAAATGCTCAAGCAATAACAATATATAGACGGTCAAACATTACGAAATCTGCATTATTTGTAGTCATCAATTGCTGCATATTCTGGAGAATGTTCTATGTTGAAAGTTAATAATCTGGTTAAGGACTATGTAATCGATTCTGACACGGTCAGAGTCCTGAAAGATGTGAGTTTTGATATTAAAGATGGTGAGATACTGGGTATTATTGGTAGAAGCGGTGGCGGTAAATCCACGATACTGAAGGTCCTGCGCGGTATGGAGCCGTTCAGTGGAGGCAGTTTTGAACTTGACGGATTTACTGTCAGACCCGGCGCAAGTCATGATGATAATACCAGACTGCATAAAATGACCGCCATACATCTTCAGAGAAATTTCGGTCTGTGGCCAGGTGCTACATATGAGAATGTTCTGCGTCGTCTTTATGCCGAGAAATGCGGATTTGAGCAGTTACCAGAGAAAGATTCGCCTTACTATGATGAATTATATGAAAAAAGCATGGAATATCTAAAGCTTGTCAATCTTGATAAGAAAGCAGAGCATTTTTCTGCTGTTCTCAGCGGTGGAGAAAAGCAGAGGCTTTTGATAGCGCGTCAGCTTGCTGCGAAGCCCAACCTCCTCCTTCTTGATGAACCTGCCACCATGACATGTCCGGCAACTAAGCAGGAAGTTCTTGATACTATAAAGAACGTGAACGAGAAGACCGGGTTAAAAACCCTGGTAGTTTCCCATCTTCCTGAAGTCCATTCCTATCTGGCGCACCGTGTGTTGTGGCTTGAAGGCGGAAAGATAATAGAGGAAGGCGAACCGGAATATGTATTAAAGAAATTCATTAAAAAAATGAAACCTTCTATCCCCATGCCGGTGCGAAAATCAGATAAAACAATGATAAAGGTGACCGGCCTTTCCAAGAGATACTGGCTGTTCAGGCAGGGTGAAGTGCTTGATCTCGATAACATCAATCTTGAATTCAAAGAGGGCGAGATAGTCGCGCTCATAGGACCAAGCGGAGCAGGGAAGACAACGCTTCTACATGCCATGGACGGACTTGTTTATCCTGATGAAGGAGAAATTGAGTTCCTGGTTGATAATGATTGGATCGAGATGTCCACTTATTCTCCAAAGAGAATGGAAGTGCGAAGGATCACCAGTATAATGTATCAGGAGTTCGCGCTCTCACCTCATTCAACTATAAAACAGCAGCTTGCCTACAAACTGGGCGTAAAGGGCCAGAATGTCGTGGAAGAATCCAGGAAACGCGCAAAGGAACTTGGTATATCTGATAAAGATCTTGACGAACTGTACAGGATGACAGACATGCCTGAAGAAAATGCAAAGGAGACGCTTGCCAAAATGGGATTCACACCAGCCATCCTGGGAGTGCTTTTTCCAAGCTACCCGCTAACAGAGGTGCTGAATTATGCAAAACCAGTCTTTGAAGCAGTAGATCTGCCATTATCTGTTCTTGATGCCAAGCCGTACCAGATAAGCGGCGGTGAGAACGTGAGAGCAGCTCTTGCTATGGCGCTTGCATCAAAACCTTCGATCCTTTTGCTGGATGAACCCTTCGGGGACCTTGACCCGATCACACTGCGGGATGTTGCCAACTCCCTGAAAAACATCAATAAAACATTCAATACCACTATCGTATTCGTGAGCCATCATATAGATTTCATAAGAGAAGTAGCACAGAGAGCGGTACTTATTGACAAAGGGCATATTGTATTGGATGGAGACCCCAGGGAAGTTTGCAGCGAATTTATTAAAGCAAGCAATGCTCGATACCTGAAGAGCTGCATTGAGGATTATAAGTAGGTAAATATTAGTAATATAATTGCATTATTTGAATAATGAGTAGTTCAAGGAAACCTGGAATATATTTATTAGTATTAACTCTATTGTTGTTACTCATAGGGGGCAGTTTATATCTGATACTTGGTGGCGGGGATTTTGGCATCTCGGCAGAAAGGGTCGAGGTGATATACGTGCAGGGAGTAATGCTGACTGGCAGCGTACCCACGGGGTTCGGGATAGCCACGTCTGAAGATATCACAAAGAGCCTGAATGACGCTTCAGAGGATGACGGTGTAAAAGCGATAGTATTGCGGATCAACAGTCCGGGCGGTTCACCCGCAGCGGCTGAAGAGATAATTTCAGCCATGAAAAAGATCGACAAACCCATAGTGATCTCAATGGGCGATGTTGCGGCATCCGCTGCGTATTATATAAGCGCGCCAGCTGACAGGATAATCGCGAATCCTGATACTATTACAGGGAGCATTGGGGTTATTTGGGAGTTCCAGAACAGGTCTAAGTTCTATGAGAAAGACGGTACTTCATTCTACATCGCAAAATCTGGCGAGATGAAAGACATGGGTGGAGACTGGAGGGGTCTTACCGATGACGAGAAGAGGTACGTTGACCAGGTCATTGCTGAGTCCTACAGCCGTTTTGTGAGTGAAGTGGCATCCGGGAGGAACCTTTCCCTTAGCAAAGTAAAGGACCTTGCGGACGGGAGGGTCTATACAGGTGCAAAAGCGAAAGAGCTGGGTCTGGTGGATGATTTCGGGAGCCTGGATGACGCAATAGATGTGGCTGCAAAGCTTGGTGGAATAGAAGGAAAACCACAGGTTACATACGCGAACAGACCATCGCTTTCCAGGATTCTGTTCGGGGGAGAAAAGATTGACATATCCCAGTACACCCGCTATTTTGATGATAATCAGTTCGGAAGACTGCTCTCGATATCGTAGTTTGAGTGCTGGTTCTTGGTTTAATTAAACTTCAATTCCTGCTTTGACCAGCGCTAATTTAATTGTCTGGATTTCATTTTCGAGCTTTTCAAATTTTTCTTCAAGAAGATGGTTTGTCCTGTTGGAACTCAGTTTTATTTCCTTAATATCGTCTCTTATTTCGGGAATAAATTTTGTATTATCTCTTATCTCAGGAATAAATTTTGCATATTCTAACAGAACAATACCACTCTGAACGATTTTGGACAGTTGAACTGTATCGAAACTCTGCCTGAACTTATCTATATCTTTTATTTTTCCAGAAAAGTCTTCTACAGAAATGCTTTTGACAACAGCTTTTTCTGGAAAATTGGAATTTATAAAATCAACGAATTCATTTACTTGTGCATCTTCTCCATCAATAAATACAACGAGAGTCTCTCTACCATTGATATTTATATTTCTGGCATCAAAATAATTGATAAACAGATTATCTGCCTCTTCGAGTAAGAGCAGCCTGTACCCCACGTTGTGAACCTTGCCCTGTATAGTTATTTTCTTGCCCATTGTATTTATGAATGTTGTATTCTATAT
>JBDROC010000040.1:0-2694 GCA_043810475.1 Methanobacteriota archaeon
GTAGCAGGACAGACTAAAACCACATTCATCAGGATAGTGGGTTCTGAACTTGTACAGAAATATATTGGAGAGGGCGCAAGGCTTGTGCGCGACCTCTTCAAGATGGCTAAAGAAAAGGCGCCGAGCATCATATTCATTGATGAACTGGATTCCATAGGGGCAAAACGGCTTGATACAGCGACCTCAGGGGACAGGGAAGTCCAGCGTACTCTGATGCAGCTTCTTTCTGAAATGGATGGCTTCAATGCCCGTGGGAATGTAAGGATAATCGCTGCAACGAACAGACCTGATATACTTGATTCGGCGCTACTTCGACCGGGACGGTTTGACAGGTTCATTCAGATCCCAATGCCCAGCGAGGAAGCGCGCGCGATGATCCTTAAGATCCACTGCAGGAAGATGAAACTTCTGGAGGATGTTGATCTTGACGAAATTGTCCCACTTACTGAAGGAATGAGCGGTTCTGACCTCAAAGCAATTGCAATGGAAGCCGGGATGTTTGCGGTCAGAGAGGAACGTTATGGTGTTGGAAAGGATGATTTAATTAATGCCATAAAAAAGTTGAAGGCTCCTGGAGAAAAACATAATTTGCTTACCGAGGGTATGTTCGTCTAATGGAAACTAAAGCTCAATCACTTGAAAAAGTTCTTGATAATCTCAAAGCAGTCGGAGGGATAGAACTATCTGCAATAGTTTCCAGACAGGGATTATTGATGGTTTCTAAAGATAGTAATGGTAATCTCAGTAATGAAGCTTTTGCCGCATTGACTGCTACGCTTTATATGTCTGCTGAATCCACAACATTACGGCTTAAGGAGCAGAAACCAATATCGATCATTGTCCAGACAACAGAAGAAAAGCATCTTATTACTTATGCTGCTGGAAATAATGCATTAATAGTGGTTCTTGTTGGAAAAGACGGGGTTATTGGTCTTATTCTGAACGAGTTGAAAACTGTTGCTGAAAAAGTAAAAATGATAATTTGAGGTAAATTACGGTTTTGCGTTAATTATATATATCGTGTTTACCGTGTTAGTGTGTCACATACTAACATGGAATTGATTATGAAGGTGAATTAATTGTCAGAAACTGGAAAAAAAATACGACTTGAAAGGATCATGGACAGGGAAAGCAGGAACATGGTAATAATTCCTATGGATCACGGAATATCTATGGGTCCGGTGAGGGGCATTGTGAACCTTGCGGACATGGTGAACAGGGTAGCAGAAGGTGGAGCCAACGCTGTCCTCCTTCAGAAAGGTATGGCTAAACACGGTCATAGGGGCTATGGGCGCGACATCGGTCTTATAATCCACATGAGCGCTTCAACATCCCTTGGTCCTGACCCCAACGACAAAGTGCAGGTCTGCACAGTGGAAGAAGCAATTAAAATGGGCGCTGATGCTGTCAGCGTGCATGTTAATATCGGGTCAGAGACTGAAGCCAAACAACTGAAAAAAGTTGGCGCTGTGGCTGAATATTGCGATATATGGGGAATGCCTCTTATTGCGATGATGTACCCGCGCGGAAAGGATATCAAGAACTCTAACGACGCTGAGCTTGTAGCCCATGTGGCGCGTGTGGGCGCGGAACTGGGCGCAGATATTATTAAAACCAATTTCACAGGCGACATCGAAACGTTCAGGGCGGTCGTTGACGGCTGTCCGGTTCCTGTGGTTATGGCAGGCGGTCCCAAGACCAATACGGACGAGGAATTCCTCGCAATGGTGCGAGCCGCAGTAGATGCAGGAGGACGTGGCGTCGCGATAGGAAGAAATGTGTTCCAGCATGATAATCCAACAGCCATGACCCGCGCACTCACTCTTATCGTCCACAAAGGTGCAAGCGTTGAGGATGCCATGGAGGCGCTCAGGTGAATAGAGATAAAAGAGTCTGGATAAAGGCTGATGACGGGACATGGGATGAAAATAAACCCCGCATCACCACAGGGCTTGAATCGGGTGCAGATTGCGTTGTTTTGAATTTTGAAGATATACAGAGTGTAAGGAACCTGGGCAACATCAAGATCGCAGCGCCTGATATTGATGCTGATATTATAATCGTGGGCAAGGGCGGCGAAGGTGACGGGACCAAGAAACTGCCTATGGATTTCGAGCATTCTGGGGACATATTAAAGGCAAAGAGACTTGCCGGTGAGGGAAGGACCATTGCAGGATATGTTGTTATAAAGAACAAGAAATACGAGGAGTTCGCACTCGAACTTGGCAAGGTCTGCAATTACCTTATCGCAATAGGCACGGACTGGAAAGTCATACCGCTTGAGAACCTTGTTGCAGGTTTGCAGAAACTTGATGTCCAGATCATTGCTGGAGTCCGTGATGCAGAGGAAGCAAAACTTGCACTTGAAACTCTGGAGCACGGCTCAGATGGCATACTCCTTGATACAGATGACCTCTCAGAGATCAAGAAGGTCATAGGTATCAGTGACAAAGCCGGGATGGAAAATGTACCCCTGGTAAAAGCCCGCGTGACAAAGGTGAAGCAGGTAGGCATGGGCGACCGTGTATGTGTGGATACTGCATCGCTTATGGTACCCGGTGAAGGGATGCTGATAGGTTCACAGAGCAACGGTCTTTTCCTGGTACATTCGGAATCAGAGGAAAGCCCTTACGTAGCTGCACGTCCTTTCAGGGTGAATGCGGGTGCTGTTCATGCTTATATCAGGGTGGGTGA
>JBDROC010000041.1:0-7998 GCA_043810475.1 Methanobacteriota archaeon
TTAGCGGTTTCATGGTTGCCGTGACCTGTAATGATGATGGAAACAAAATCGCAAGTTATCTCTCTGCACCGCTCCAGCATCTCAAGACCGCTCATCCCTGGCATCCTGATATCTGCGATCAGCATATCAACTTTGTTCTTCTTGAAATACTCAATGCACTCCTCTGCAGTATAGGCTGATGCTGTCTGATACCCTTCCTTCTCCAGCTCACGCTTGATGTGTGTGCACAGATCTTTTTCATCATCTACAACAAGTATCCTGTACTTTGCATTCCTGTGCGTTTCCTCGACTATCTTATTCTGCACATGGGAGATGGCAGCATCGAGTTCTTCAAGGGAGATAGGCTTGTTCAGGTAGTTTCCTGCAGAAAGACGGATAGCCTCGATCACCTTATTCTCTTCACGAAACCCGGTCGTAATAATAACCTCAATACCATTGCACTCTTCCCGGATGCGCCTGAGCAGGGTGAGCCCATCCATCCCCGGCATCTGGATGTTGAGGAGCAGAAGATTGTACGGCAGAGCATCCCTCCTTGCTCTATTCAATTCTTCCAGAACATTGAGCGGTGATGTTCTATACTCAACCTCATGACCTTCTTTCTGCAGCTCTCGCTGCAGACGCTTGCATATCTCAATTTCATCGTCAACGATCAGTATTTTCATCTTTTGCCTCTCTCGTGGGCACTATCTCAAAAACCAGTGATTTCAATAATTATCACAGACGCAGATTTCGCAGATTGACGCAGATGCCGCCTTAAATCTGTGTTAATAAACCTTTAGAAAGGTTTATCAAATGTCCGACTTTCAGTCAGACTATATAAATCTGCGTTAATCTGTGTCTTATAATCACTGGAAAATGATACTGTGTCCTCTCATGTTAATCTTTTATAGGCAGTGCTACCCTGAAACTTGCGCCTCCATTTTCGTTGTCCTTGACCCATATCCTGCCCTTCAGCGATTGAGTTACAATGCCGTAGGCAATAGAAAGACCCAGCCCTATGCCCTGCCCTGGTTCCTTTGTGGTAAAGAACGGCTCAAATATCCTCGATTTGATCTCATCCGGGACTCCGTAACCATTGTCTGCAAATTCAAATACCACACAATCACCTTCTCGCAGGATACTGCACTTAAGTTGTTTCTGGAAGCTCTCACCTGCCCGTTCTGCCGCTTCCCCCTTCTCATCCAGTACCTGACGTGCATTTGTCAGAATGTTTATAAACACCTGTTCGAGTTGATTCGGATCTACCTCGATAGGCGGTAGAGCCTCTTCAATATGGCGTGAAACTGAAATACTGTGCGCCCTGAACTGTTCACCAAGCATAATGAAAGCATTATCTAATATCTGTTCTGGCTCTACCGCCTTCAATTCCCCGGGCTGCCTGGCGAATGTCCGCATGTGAGTGATGATCCTGTCCACCCGCCTGACATTGCGCTGTATATCTTCCAGGTCCTGTGAAAGAAGGCTCATATCAACCCGGGTTTTTTTGATGTCCCGCAATATACCTTCTGCCGTTAGAGAGATCACTGAAAGCGGCTGGTTTATCTCGTGAGCCATTCCGGTAGCCATCTCTCCGAGCGAAGAGAGTCTGGAGATATGTGCGAGCTGTCTCTCCTTTGCAAGTATCCCGGTGATGTCTCTAAATATCGTCAATTTTGATACGGTTCCATCAATATTCTTCACAGGCGTCTCAGTAAGGTCATAAGTCTTATTTTTCCTGTGGGAGTGCCATTCCCATCTTACAGTCTTTCCCGTAAATACTTCTGAATTTTTGCACAGAGGACAGGGTTCTTCCTTATTATGAAACACTTCATGGCAAATACTCCCGACACGCTCTCCGAACTCATCGATCATAACTTCATTCATAAACTCTATTTTATAGTCTTTTGATACAATGTAAACACCATCAGCCATGCTGGCAAATATTGACTTCAGGTTTTCCCGCTCTATTTTATTTTTTTCTTCCATCTCCGTTTCTTTTGTGATATCCCTGCTTATCCTGATAGTGCCAACCGGCACCCCATTTCTGTCCCTCAACAATGCGGCTGAGATGCTGATATGAACTGGCTTACCTCCCTTATTCAAAGCGACTGTGCGGTAGTTTTTAACCTCTCCCTCTCTCTGCACCATTTCCATTATCCTGTCCGCCTCTTTCTGGTCTTCGAAAAGTTTCATGTTGGATGTCCCTATCACCTCATCTGCAGTATATCCCATGTAGCCTTCTGCTCCTTTGTTCCATGTACGCACGATTCCATTCAGGTCCACAACAACAATCGCATCCGCAGAACTCTTAATAATATTATCCAGATAATCTCTATTTTCTCCAAGCTGTTTTTCAGACACTATCAGCTCCTTATCTACTCTGGCTCGCTTCTCGCTGACAGACCCGATGATATACGCAACTGTTATAAGAATGGTCACTCTTCCGAATTCATTCAGGGAAACAGGATGTAAAGAGAGGAACGTCACAAAAATATGCACCATACCCAGCCCAAGTGCAACGTAAATAGCTTTCTTGTGATACCATATCCCGGCTAAGATAGTGGGGATATAGAAAAAATGGGTATAGCAGATCGTTACATTTTTCACAAGGCCTACATAAAAGGCTCAGGCAACCCATGCTGATATTGCAAAAAACAATACAGGCAATTTGTTCTTATTATCAGGTATTTCTGCCATTTCTCAACTGCATCCTTGAATTTCACAACCTCATTAGCATGATAATAATTGTATCGCCCTCAATATATAAAGCAATTTCGCTGCGTTCCATGTTGAAGCGAGTTTCCGTCCTTATACTGAGAGCTTCTATCCTGACCTCTGTGAGAAATTAACTTAACCAATTTTCTAAAGTGATATCTCTAATTCTTTGAAAATGTTTAGTATTATCCGAAACAAGAATTAAGTTTTGTGTGAGTGCTATCGCTGCTATCAATATGTCGGCATCTGTTATAAGTTCACCTCTTTGTTTTAAATCTGCATATATTTCTGAAGCTATATCAAAAATTCCCTGATTGTCCAGCAATAAAATTCCAAGTTTTTTGCAGATTTCATCAAAAATATTTAACTGCTTTGTAGCATTTGCAGCTAAAAGTCCTCGTTTTATTTCATAGTAGCTTATTCCATTTATAAAAACTTCTTTTCCATAAAAGACCATCTCCTGTAATTTTCTTTTTACTCCTTCATCATTTTTCATGAGAGCAGTAATTATATTTGTATCAATAGTATAATTCATTTAAAGAATTCTCTCCTTTTTATCGCTGCCTCAAAAGATTCTGTTTGTGTTGGGCTCAGTTCATTTAACACTCCAGTCATTGCTTCTATCAATACTATTTTTTCAATTCTTCGGGTGAGTTCATCCTCAGTAATAGATATCAGTTGTCCAGGCTGCAACCCTTCTATCAGATATGAGAAAAATTCTATCAGTTTAGTTTTGTCTACTTTCTTGAAAAATTCACTATCTTTTATCACTTTATCTACTAATTTTGAAATGTGTGGCAGAACTTCTCTTTTTATCGAAGACGTCTCACTTTTTATCCCAAAATGTGGATAGACCGATGATAAATCAATTTCAAGCAAGGACAATAAGTTCAAAGAGTAAAAGGACTCTGTTAATCGTTTCTGTCTTATAAAAATAGAAAGTGAACTATCCAATGCTTCATTTATATCCGTCCCTCTTATCGAACTTCCAACGGGCGGAAATTGAATTGGGTAATCCCGAAATGTAACATCTTGCGATGTTATTTGATATATCATGATTCAAACCTTCTTTGCAATTCTCCCTCTATCATCTTAAAAAACCAATCATCAGTCAGATCATGAGCCTCTTCTACCCATCCTGTAATTCCATCTTTGGCATTAGGAGCATCTTCTACAGATGACTGGACCATTGTTTCCCATATTAAAGCCTCGGCATCTTTTCTTTTTCCTCTGACAAATCTTAAGTGTACTGCACCCCTGGGCATTGTGGATGGAAAAGAAAATCTTAAATCAAAAACTAAAGGTGATTTACTAACTCCAGAGTCTTCAAATAGTTTTTCATGCATTTCTATATTTATTTTTATTTTTTCTTTCAGAAAATCGAATATGCCCTCTCTTTCATAATCAAAATCAACAGAGTCAATATACCGTAATAACAATCCGTTAACCTTCAAATTGTTTCCTGAATCCGGGTACGCTTCAAAGAGAGTATCCAAAACATGGGATATTCTTTTCTCAAAGTCTTCCCACATGTATCCATCGGTATCATTTAAAGTGATAATTCCAGGTCCAATTTGAATAAGAGGCCATTTATCTTTGCCTTTTCTGAATCTGTGCTGGATTACATATCCTGAAATTTCATCTGGCAGAGTCACAGTAGGCAATTGCTCATGGAAGGAATATTCACTGCTAACTCTATCATATATTCTGCCAACCAGTATTTTATAGTGTGGATCTATTTTCATTCCAGGTGCCTGGTCTTGCAGTTCCCATCGTAACTCAAATATTGCCTCTACAAGAGGCTTGTTTTTTAGGATTTTCCTGGTCATCTTTTCTACCCTCCTATCTTTTCTAAATCATATTCAAATATATATTGCTCACATATTAACCTGACGTACACACTCCCGCCAGAAATTTCATTATTCGTAAGACTTGCCCTTCATAACCTGTCACCATACATTATTTCGGCGAAATTCGACAGAGCGTCTATTCCCTTGATTTCGCCGGGCAGCATGGGCATCTCGGTGAGAGCATTCCCGGCAAATAAGCCGCTGATCTCTTCGATATATTTCTCCTGTTCTTTTCTTTTTGAGGAGCAGAAACTGCACGCAGACAGGGGAATAACCTTGTTGATTATGATGTACTCCGAAGGGATTCTGAGGCTTCGCAGCTCTTCTAGAAGTCGTTTTGTCTCGAATATCCCCATAGCTTCTGGAATCGTTACGGTAACGAATTCGGTTTTTTCCGGGTCTGTCAGGGTTCTCTGCGTGTCCCTGATTTTCTTTTTCGTCTCCAGCAGGAGCTTTAGGGTTTCGGCTATTCGCATCATGTCATATTTGCGCAGCGTTTTAACGAGTTTGTCCAACCATTCCATAACTATGTCCGGGAGCTCAAGCAATCGTAACAAATGCCCAGTCGGCGCTGTATCCAATACAAACAGGTCGTATTCTCTGGTTTCTGTGAATTCCGTTATCTTCGCCAATGCCATGATTTCATCCAATCCAGGCGGAGTCAGGGAGAAAAGGTCAAGCGTTGTGCGCCGCTCAAAGGATAGGTCTACCCGTCTCTCACCCTCAAGAGCGTCGAACACCGCATTTATCTCTTCTATATATCTTTTCTTGAAGTCCTCGAATAGTTTCTTTGCATCCATCTCAAGGGCGAACAGGTTGGGGAGAATCGCAGCGCCTTTATCACCTATCCTGCACTCAAAGCTGTCTGACAGCGAATGCACAGGCGAGGCTGAGAATATGAGTATTTTCCTGTATGGATTAGTCTTAGCAAGGTATAGCGCAGTTGCGGCTGCGCATGTTGTTTTGCCAACGCCGCCTTTACCTCCGAAGAACAGGAACTGCAGCTCTTTCCCCAGCAGCTCCGGCATCTTCGATATGACAGCCCTGCGGAGTTCTAATCGTTCGATTGGACGAGGCGTATATTCGTAGGCTTTCCCGAACAAAACATGTGCGAATTCGCTTAAATTCTCTGCTCCTCGAACTTCGTGGGGGAATAGAGGCATTTTGATGAGCTCATACTCAGTGAATTTCTCCTTCATCTCTTTGATATACTTCTCCTGGTTTTCTCTCTTAGAATTGCAGAAATCGCACTCTACTTCTGGATTAACTCCGTTAACAATTATATGGTTTACAGGAATTTTATTCTTTTTGAGAGCTGTGAGAAGTCGCTCTGTTTCATATACGCCCATCGCTTCCGGGGGTGCAACCACAACAAATTCAGTTGTATTAGAATCTGTAAGGATGGATTTTATATTCCTGATATCACCCCTCAGCCTGTCTAAGAACCTGTCAGCCTCGTCCTTCACGTACCTTCCTTTGAATCCCGCCTCAGCGTATCGATACTTCTCCTGCGACTTTTCCATGACGTTGATTTGTTCGAGCATCTGGTCGACGTAGCCCAGCAAGCGAATCGTATGCCCGGTTGGCGCCGTATCAAGGATTACCAGATCGTATTCGCCGGCATTCAGGAGGTCGATGATCTTCATTACTGCCATGAGTTCGTCCATTCCTGGTAACGAGAAGGAGAAAAAATCCAGAAGTATGTCCCTGTCGAAGTACATTGCCCTTGTAGCTAAGTCAAATATATCGACATCGTGTTCTATCCTGAATTTCTCCTGCAGCCCCGGAGCGTCTATCTCCAAGCCGTAGAGATTTTCAAAGCCTTTTATCGCCGTAACCTCATCGCCTAAGACCCCTCCAAAGCTGTCCGAGAGCGAGTGCGCAGGGTCTGTGGAGAAGACCAGTATCTTTTTGTCCGGGTTGGTCCTGGCAAGATGTAAAGCAGTTGCGGCTGCACACGTTGTCTTTCCAACGCCGCCTTTTCCGCCAAAAAGAATGAACTTCAAGCTTTTCTTCAAAAATTGTGATTGCTCTAACAAATTCATCCCATTCCCTTCAAGATTGATACTCCTCACGCAATAAGTACTTTTTCAGGGTTTCCGCCCTCAGGCAAAGGTACGCGCTCGCACGGGATTGAGAACTCTTTCTCAAGCACTCCAACGCTTTCGAGCGCCTCTTTGAACTCCCTGGTATTCGATACGTGAATTCGAGCACCTTTGCCATCGAATTGCAGGTAAATTTCCTCGCGCTCTTTTTGGAAATGGACTTCCCTGCTAATCACGAGCCCCTCTATCTTCTCCAGCGGAGCCTCAAAAAGCATCTCAGCAGGCTCCTTCCTCCACAGGAGAAGCCTTTTGTTCGTGAGGTACCAGAAACCTGGCTTCCAGGTGTGAATGATGCCCTGACCGTGCCAGATAGATCCGAATGTTCTGTAAATGATTGTCTCATCCTGAATAATTGGTATCTCGTTTTTCATGTAATGATCTGCATACCATTCCCTTGTGCTTTTATCCCATGCCTCCATCATCCCATATTCAAGCATCGTCTCTATGCTTGCAAGTGCGGCTTTCAAGCTAATTCCAATCAAAGGCACGCCTGCGACAGATATGATCAAATCAGCATTCAATACAAGCCCTTTATTCAGGAGTCTGTCCAACAGATCCACAAAATTGTTCTCGCGTTCAGGTTTCATCTTCGCTCCTCCTTAACCTTTGATGTTCCAGTGGAAACAAGGGGGGGCTGAAAGCTATTTCAGGCTTCATTTTCCTCCCTCAACCCAACAAAACTGAAAGGCGCCCATGGTCCTGTGAAGCGAACAGCAAAGCCGTCACGTTTGTTTATCTCGTCCAGCACCTCGCCGAGCTTTTCGACCTTATCTTCCTTGACAAGAAGGGTAAGAGCAACAGTCAGCTTCTTATCCCTGTATTTTTCAGGCACCTGGGAGGTATTCTCCTGAACCTTCATTTCCTCAACATGTTCTCGTATCCTTCCGCCAAACTCATCGGCGAGCTTTGCTATTCCTGCTGAGATCGCATCCTTTACTTTCAGTTCAAACTTTCGCTGAAATAAGTAGGCTGCGCCTTTTGGCATTTTTTCCATCTTCTCTTTCAGTCCCTTCAGCTCCTGATCATTGTTCACGAGTTTCCCAGCGAGCTTTTCATGCTCGTAGAAGACTTGCACTGAATATTCTGCTTTATTTTTAACCCTCTCAAGCTCCCCTTTTAGCTTTTCGCAGCTTTTGATCAGCCAGTCTTTGAGCGTATCATCACCACCTCTGACAATGGTATCAAAGGAAAAAGGCAAAACCGTGCCGAATTGTTTTGACGCATGGTCAATTACATAATTATGCGCTAAGATCCACTCCCTTGCTTTCTCATTGTCCTTTGTTTCATAAGGATTTGCCATACAGGAGTGCACAACTGCGGCAATATCCTCATGGGGAATCGTGTAAACT
>JBDROC010000042.1:0-4135 GCA_043810475.1 Methanobacteriota archaeon
TGCAGATACACTTTCCAGGGAGCTCATGGTGCTCGATGGGGTAAAGGGGGTACATGATATCCATATCTGGAGTATATGCTCCAATATCCATGCCATGAGCGCCCATATTCTTGTTGACAGGATACATGTCCAGCAGACAGAAGTGCTTATCAGTGAGATCAGCAAAAAGGTGAGGGACAGGTTCAATATTATGCATACCACGCTGCAGTTCGAGTGTGCCGAATGCGCGCCTGTGGAGATAGGACATAAGAGCCATCATCAGGAGGGATCTTGAGTTCAATAATATTTGAAACTTCTAATGAAGATAAGCTGACCGTCCAGGAATATGTTCGCTTTGTTGAAATAAAAGAACAGATCGAAAAGCTTCTTGAGAACACGAAAATAAAGCAGGCTCTTGGCGAGCATGAAAAAAACTTCAGAGGTCTCACCATAGACATGACCATCAAATATACTATAGAAAAGTGATCATAACCTTTTTTCTATATCCCTGTCTTAAACCTCAATATCGCGCTAATCCCGCCAAAAGCTGACATAAGCTGGTTCCCCTCTTCGAAATCGTTCGAGATAAAAGCGATGTTAGTGCTCATCTGGTCGGCGATAGTTGAAAGTTCTTCCACGATATCCACTGACTCTGCTACCTTCATGCCGGACCCACACTTTGTGCAATTCCCGGGCTGGTACTCCTCTCCCGCTTTTTTCGTGATGGTCTTTTTTTCTTCATGACCGCAGTTACCGCATTTTATGGTGAGTCTGACCTTTCTGAGTTCATCAGATAACAGCAGGGTATCCACAGAGCCCATTTCGAGGTTCTTCCTGACCTGTTCTTCACCATAAGAGGCCAGACCTGTGTCGTTCACAAGCTCTTTCATGAAGCGCTCCATATACTTTTTCTCTTTGACGACATCAAGGTCCTGAAGCGCTTCTCCAAGTTTGTCGAACAGTTCGTACAATCCTGATTCGTCCGTATACGCCACATCGAAGAGCCCCAATATCTTTTTCTGCATTTCATGATGCAGGTATGCCCCGCTTTCGAACTCTTCTTTCGTGGGAGAAGGTCCTCCTATGAAAACGCCCATGAAGTCTTTCTGGTCGACGGCAAGGAAGACATCACTTGCAGCGTCGGCAATCTTGGTATAGAAATCATTGATCGCTATGAGACGAAGCTGCTGGAATCTGTGAGCGCTCTGACCCCCTTTTCGCTGTTTTCCAGGGACATTGGAAGTGAGGTGTGACATTTCTTCGATATGTTTCCCGCGAAGCAACCCCACAGTGGCTTCGCGCCTGTCAAGTACGATGAGCCCGTAGGTCTTTTTCTCGTGCAGCATGTCCTCAAGAGGTGTTAGAAGGAAAGATGAATCGCAGTGATATTTATAAGAAACAAAGGGTTCAGGAGGTTCCATTATGAATGTCTGCATCTCTGTTTTGTTAGCACCAACGTCCACAGCGCCGCAAAATATCACAACACCGTTCAATGGAGCCTTTGGTATGAGCTTGAGTCGTGAAAGCAGTGATTCGATAGCACCTGTAACATTCTGTCTTGTCACCCTTGATTTGATGTTGGAAGCCTGGCCGAACTCTTCCCTCAACTGGTTTGAGACTTCATGTATCTGTTTGTCATGAGGAATATACAGGGAGATGAGTTCCGTACCTCTGCCATGCTTATCGCGAAGCGCCTCAAGCGTCCTTTTGAATTCATATTTTTTATGAGCTTCAGATTCTACCATTGGATAAAGTTCCTCCAAAGTGTATTTTTGCTCCTTCATTCCTTGCCTTTGTAATAAAGACCTGCCCCTTATTGCCCAGAAATTCCATGGAGATCTTCTTTAGTTCCTCTGCATCTTCCCCGAATGCATAAACCGTTGGACCTAACGAGCTCATACCTGCCCCGTATGCTCCCTCTTCTCTGAGGATCTTCATTAATACATTTGAAACGGGCGCAAGTGCAACTTCCTTTTTCTTAAAGCCAAGTTCCTGGATCGCATTGATACTGCTGCCGAATACTGCCATATCCTCTTCAAAAAGTGCAGGAAGAAGCTGCATCAGGATTATGTGTGAGAGTTTTTCTACCTCGCGCAACGGCACAGGGCATTCTGTCTGGAATATATTCTCTTCTATTTTCATGGATGCCCCCTTCTGCCTGGGGATCGCGATCACGATAGGCCAATCAGGGAAATCTTTTCTTAACAGGACAGGAGCCGTTGGAAGCTTGCTCGCCGCTGATGGGAGGAATGCTTTTTTTTCACTGAACTTATGTCCTCCATCAAGTATGAAACCGCCTTTTTCAAACGCAACAACACCAATCCCGCTTGTCCCCCCCCTGCCAACTTTCAAGGCGATATCGTATACGTTTAAACCCAGGTC
This sequence comes from Methanobacteriota archaeon, assembly GCA_043810475.1. Taxonomy (GTDB): domain Archaea; phylum Halobacteriota; class Methanosarcinia; order Methanosarcinales; family Methanoperedenaceae; genus Methanoperedens. Next base: position 2,362 of record JBDROC010000042.1, read on the forward strand.
GTACAGTCTGTTCACAGCCATGCCGGCAGCAAGAGCAGCCTGTGTTCCTGAACCCATGCCGATGTGGGATGGATAATCCTTTTCAATGTTGATGCGTATCCCTTCTCCTTCCGGCAGGAGCGCCGCCGCGCTGTTTTTCATTCGTTGCGCATGTTCGCTGCTTCCTGTAACTTCAATAATGTCAGATCTTTCAGAAGTGATGCTGATAAAAGGTTTATCAAGCGTGAGCCCGATACTGCCGTCCACACGACCTCGTGAGGCATTCATGTCGATAAGGGTCATGTGCAGACGGGAGGGGGTGGTTATTTTGAGCATGAGAATAAACCGCATTTATTGCGGATTTTTTGGTATTTATTGGGACCAGTTTTTACATCGGAAGTATTTTTTCAATGCACTATCTTCGTAATATCCATCTCAAGTATATCTTCCGCCCCAAGTGCCTTGAGCTTGGGTATGAGCGTGTTTATCTCACTCTTGCTCACCACGGTCTCCACTGCATAATAATCTGATTTGTACAGCTTTGACACAGTGGGTCTTTTCATGGCAGGAAGATCGTTCACCACATCATCCAGTCTGTCCTCTGGCACGTTCATCACGATATACACCTTTCCGCGCGCCTCAAGCACAGCTTGCAGGAGGATCTTTATCTCCTCTATCTCTTTCCTCTTTACAGGATCCTTCCAGGATTTCTTGTTCGCGATGAGCTTTGTGGTGGATTCAAGTATGATATCCACTATCTTCAATCCATTCTTGCGCAGCGTTGAGCCAGTCTCGGTCAGATCCACTATCACGTCCACAAGTTCGGGGACTTTTGCTTCCGTAGCGCCGTATGAGTAGCGTATATCAACAGGTATACCAAGATTATCAAAGAACTTTTTTGTGAGTTTCGGGTATTCTGTAGAGACCCTGCTTCCGGGTTTAATATCCTTAGCGGTCTTCACGGGCTGTTCGTTTGGCACAGCCACTACTATCTTTACAGTCCCTTCTCCCTGTTTGCTGTATATCATATCCGAGACTTCGACGACATCAGAACCCGATTCCATCACCCAGTCCTTGCCTGATATCCCGAGGTCAAAGTAACCTTCTTCCACGTATTTGGGTATCTCCTGCGGGCGCAGTATCTTTACTTTCTTTATCCTGGGATCCTTTACCGTGGGGTTGTACTCACGGTCTGTTTTTTTTATCTCAAGGTTAGCCTGCTTAAAAAGGAGAAGGGTCTGCTCTTCAAGGCTGCCTTTGGGTATTGCAATGTCTAACATATGATTTCGACTTTCTAAATGGATACACTTAATAAAAGCTTTGCTGCCGAAATTGCCAGTAACCTACTTAAACAGGCTACCCCATCAATAATGCTCATGCGAGAATTCATCCTCTACTCAAGGACAGGAAGAACAGACGCTCGTTTTGACACCCTCAAGAACGCGGGAAGGCTGGATGTGGTTTACCAGTGTATATTGATGGCGATTTTCATGTCGCATGCCATCAGGAGGGATGTTACCTTTCATGCCATCCTTGGAGGACCTCCGGCGCCTCCGAAGGAACTTGTTGTTGAAGGGGCAACGCTTCGGGACGTGCATGTGGATGAGCGCACCTGGGAAGACCTCATCAGGAACGCCCTTTCTGGAAAGAGCCACCCAGGCGTTCATGTCAGAAAGAACAGCCTGCAGCAACTTGTGAAAGATAAAAGTAACATATTTGTGCTGGAAGAATCAGGTGAGAGTATAAGGACGATCGACCTCGGTGAAAACCCCGTCTTCGTGCTGGGTGACCAGGT
>JBDROC010000043.1:0-2495 GCA_043810475.1 Methanobacteriota archaeon
CATTCGCGCCGAGACGCGGTGGGCAGAGCATGCCAAGGGCAAGGTACGGTAGCGGACATAGGTTTGTATCGCAATCACACACTGGCAGTAGTCCATGTGGCACTGGCACGGCGCCGGAAGGTATTCAATTTACATCCAATCGTGTGGGTGCATCATTCTCAGGCACTGCAGGCAGAGGTTCAGACGATCTACTGGGGCACATGCAAAAGATGAAAGAAGGACAGGCTATGCTGGACGATATGATGCAAAAGGTTCCGTTGTTCGATGACCAGGTCGGTGCGATTATATTCAATCCGGTAGGCGTCATTGCAGTCGAGACCTTCGATCATCCCATGTCTTGGGCAGCCATTAAGAAAGAGATCATCGAAAAGTACGGCGATAAGATAATGGATAAACAGGCTGAACATTTATTCGAATTGAAGCCTGAAGCTATCCTGCCCGCGCTCAAGAAGTTCATTAAAGGGCTTGAGAAGAATACAGAAAAGACTATACGGAAGGATGGGTTCAGCGAGACCAAGGTTGTCATGGGTGAAGGAATCATTGGTGAGTATACGATTGTGAAAGGACAAACGATTCATGTCTTATTAATAAGGGAAAGTGGGTGTGCGTAAACAGGAGTACAATATGAAAAATCAAAAAGAAAATCTGGACCAAATAGAGTACAGGGACGCGGTAAAAGTTCTAAACGATGCGAAACTGAAAATAATATTGAGAAACAACGGGACCGATCCATACAAAGTATCGCAAAAGGAGATGGACGATATTCGGCGGATGGTCAATAAGATTCATCAGATAGATGCATCGATAAAGAGCAAGATAAACACTATCCAGCAGGAAGGGCAACAGGAGCAGGCCAGCATCAACCAGGAACTCGTAACCATCATGAAGAAGATACTCGCGGAACAGAATTCATTTGCTAAGGTCACACAAGCGATACCCGAACCTGTGCAGGCAGAGACGCCGCCAGAAGTTCCGGAGGTGGAATGTCAGAAGTAATGAGAGCGAGGTCAGACCGGACGATCCGGCTTCTCAAAGACAGCGGCGCCATTAAGTTCGGTGACTTTACCCTGACATCCGGGAAGAAATCAAACTATTACATTGACGTAAAGCTGGCAGCAACAAAACCAATGGCGCTGGGAGATATATGCAGACAGATTGTGGTTGAGTTGCTGAACAAATATCCTGACTATATCGCCTGTGTTGAACTTGGCGGAGTTCCTATCAGTACGCTGGTATCATATTGGGAACATGTACCGCTGATCATAGTCAGGAAAGTTGCAAAGGATCATGGGACCGGAGGGCGGCTTGTAGGCGACTTCGAGAAGGGAAAAACTGCTATTCTCATCGAGGACGTGGTGACGACAGGTGGGTCATCCCTGAGCGCAGTAAAGGCTCTGAGGGATGCCGGGCTGGTTGTAGATACTGTGATAACTGTCGTGGACAGGCAGGAAGGATCACAGGACGCTATGGCAGGCGCAGGAGTGAAGTTGATAGCACTTACCACGGCAAAGGAGATACTGGAGGCGCAGCAGCATGGGTAAAAGTCTATACGAAATCCATACATCGTATGTGGAGGAGCTGAAGAAGCGTGGAGAGAAAATAGTTCACTGCCTGACAAATGAGCCTGCTGTGGCGATTTGCGTGCTCGGCTACGATAAGACTGCAGGATACAAAACTGCAGGGTACATCTACAGGAACGAAGACGGCCCGGAGGGGGAGTTTGAACTTCTCCAGGATCACCTGACTGGAATACGTCATGTAAAGTGGGCGGATATCGGGTTGTGCGATGCTAAGTGCTGGTATGAAGCAATAGAAAATAATCGGGTTCATGAAGAAAAAAGAAGTGTATGTAAAAGCATGAACTGGAAAAAAGCTGCTGATTGTAATAATAGTGAATGTGATGATTATCAAATATGTGCTTTTGAAGGTCAGAACTATCATTTTGAGTCCAAGCAAACAGCTGCGCTGGCAGAGCTCTGCATCAACGTTGGGGTAGGGCAGGCTGTAGTATCTCCGGAGGGCAAGATCGAATTCCATGATACTGGTCTGAACATATCTCTGCGAGACATGCAGTTTGTAGTCCAGGAAGCGGAAGCGTACATAAAGTACAGGAAGGAGCGCGGATGCCCAAACAGAAACTCACTGAAGGCGAAAAGACCAGCGTAGAGATAGTGCGCATGGATCTCGTTAAGGAGAAGCTGGCGAGGGCCGGGGAATCGCTGAAAGACTATTTGAATAGATTGATCCGCGAGGATATGATGCGGTCTGATGAAGATCTCAGTATCAGGTATTTCAAAGAATAGTTCGTTCTTTTAGAGGCTTCGCACGGAGCGAAGCGCAGTGCGGAGTCGGTTACTTCGGTATATGTTCTGCGCTCGCTATGACCCCTTTAGTGCGCAGTCTGTTCCAATATGGGCTATTGCATTTAGGGCATGTTCTTGGCATATTCTCAGACCGAGGATACCAAATATATCCGCAACGCAAGCATGTCAATT
>JBDROC010000044.1:0-5636 GCA_043810475.1 Methanobacteriota archaeon
CATCTAATCCATCTCTTTATTTTGAATATATGTCCTTATGCTTAATAATCCTTCCTTGCTATTTTCTGGAAAAAATCGGCGTTGATATGACATCCTTATGCTGATCGGTTCGCTGCCACTTGAAAAATCTGAAATCATCTGCGGTTTTTGATTTTCAAAATGCAGAGCCTTTAAACCATAAGATCCCCCAAAATTAAAACCTCCCTCCCGCCCCCCATCATCCAACCCGCCCATACACCCCTCCCCTGCCCCCAGCCATAAGCCCCACGCGGCCCCCCCCCCTCCCCAAATAAAAAAGCCCATCCCATCAACGCAGGCAAGTCCACAGCCCACGATGGCGAACAGGTGACGCAGGGGGGTGATTATTCAGGATGATGTATCGGCATCTCTGGATTATTGCATGCAATAAAAAGTTATATTAAGAGCAATTATGAATATTAAACCCTAACTTTGCTTAATTTACGTAATATTTGTATAAAGTCAAAATTGGAGATGATTGGGTGCTTTCAGAAATCCCGAAGAAATCCAGATTACTTATTGAAAAACTTGGGATTGAAAAGACTATTACGTAAAACAGGCAAAGTTAAGGTTTAACTTACGGTTCAACTATTTTTTTTGGTTTTTGTACCCGAAGTATCGTGAACCCACCACTCGCCTTCGAGCGCGTGCTCTTTCTTCCAGATGGGGACTTCCTTTTTGAGCCGTTCGATGGCTTCGCGCAGCACCGGGAACATCTGCTCCCTGTGACCTGCTGCCACAACGATGTATACGATATCCTCCCCCTTCTGGATGATGCCTGTCCTGTGATGCATCAGTACATCGATGATGCCGTCTTTCTGTTTCAGTTGAGCGCATATTTCATCCATTTTTTGCCGCGCAACTTCACCGTACGACTCAAATTCAAGGAACTCTGTGCGGGAATTCGCTGAAACCACCCGGACTATGCCACTAAATGTCCCGATAGCTCCTGCTTTTTCAATCTCCCCGGAACGTCTGATCTTTTTTACCAGCGATGCGAGCGTCTGATACTCTGGCTGCTTCTGCACCATATCCACGATCCTGTCAATATCTGCGTTTTCCTGTCTGTTCAGCCTGAGAAGGATGTTCGTGGCTTCAACATCTCCAAGCGCTATTTTGGGAAGTGCGCTATCCTTCCAACCTTCCACTACCGCAAATTCCATGCCATCATCTGCAAGCTCGTCAATGGCGCGGGTAAGATTGTTCCCATTCGAGAATTTTACAAGCTCAAATGGCGTTACCCCTATAACCACATCTGCGCCTGCGCGGGCATGCTTCCAGGTGTCAGTGTCTGGAATGTGCATGCTATGTTCGTGCAGGTGCTTTACTGTGCCTACTGTGCCGTGTTCCTTGAGCGCCTTTACAAGCCGTTCCACTAACGTGGTCTTACCTGTTTTTTTATAACCCACGACAGAAATTATTTTCATGAACTACATTGATTCAGGCGCAACTATCCCAAGCGTGTCAAGGGCATTGGCGAGCACGATGCGGGAGCATTCCACAAGCACAAGTCGCGCAGCCCTGAACTCTGGCTCTGCGCTTATGACAGGGACGTACCTGTAGAACTGGTTAAAGGCGTCGGCAAGTTCCCTTGCATAAATGGCGATAAGGTTGGGCTTTAGCTCACGCGCAGCTTTATCGATGGCGTTCTCAAATCCCGCAAGCCTCTTAATGAGCGCTGTCTCCTGATCTTCAAGCAGAACGCCGGCATCGAATTCCTCAAACGTGATGCCTTCATCCTTCGCGTTCTTTATGATGCTGCACGCCCTGGCATGGGCGTACTGGATAAACGGCGCGCCCTGCTTTTCAAAGTCAACAGCTTCAGCCCAGTCAAAGGTCGTTGCTTTTTCAGGAGAGACTCGAACGATATCGTACCTGACAGCGCCGATGCTTACGAACTCTGCCACTTTTTTCCTGAATTCCTCGTCTGTCTCAGGACGCTTTTTGCTCACTTCGGAATATGCAGCTTTTTCCACTTCATCGAGCAGTTCGTCAGCAGAAATGAACACTCCGCGCCGCGTGCTCATCGAGCCTTCAGGGAGTGACACGAACTCGAATATGACGACCTCAGGTTCCCTGAGCTTGAGTATCCGAAGCACCGCCTTAAGCTGTGAGGATATAAGCTTGTGGTCTGCTCCAAGAATATCTATCATCCTGTCGCACCTGGGTGCTTTCCATTCATGGTCTGCCAGGTCGCGCGTGGTATAGAGCGACGTGCCGTCAGAGCGCTGGATGACAAGAGGCTTTTCTATGCCCGCCTCTTTCAGGTACACCATGAAAGCTCCATCCTTTAACATGGTATTTTCGAGTTTTTTAACGCGGTCCATCATCCTGTTGACTTCGCCTGTACGCACGAACTGCGATTCCCAGACGAACTTATCGTGATGGATGTTCATGCGGTCCTGCGTCTGTTCTATCCCTTCCATGGCTGTATCAATGGCATCCTTGAATTTCCTTTTCGTATCAGCGTCCCCGATCTCGTATTGTTTCATTATTGCATCAACTTCTGGTGAGTGCTCTTTTTCATCAACGAGTGTCTTGTTCGCTGCGATGTACACATCTGCGATGGCATGGTCTTTCTTTTTCGTTGCATCGAACTTGATGTTCATGAGCCCCCAGACCACTACTGCGATCTGCCTTCCCATGTCGTTTATGTAATACTGGGTTTCTACATCGTAACCCGCGCGTTTTAATATTCGGGCAAGGGTATCCCCGATCACTGAATTCCTGATATGACCAATGTGCAGAGGGCCGTCCGGGTTGGCCGAGGTGTGCTCAAGTATTACCTTACCCCTGTTGTTCAGGTTCCCGAAATTTTCCCTGTCAAGCAGGACTCGCAGCACGGTCTCGTTCAGGTAAGCGCGGCTTGCAAAAAAGTTGATGTATGGTCCTGTCGCCTCTGCCCGGTCTATATAGGAGTCAGGCAGGATCTTGATATGCTTGTGGATCGCTTCGCATATCTGTTTCGGGCTTTCTTTGAATTTCGGCGCCAGCCTGAACGCGACCGAAGATGAAATATCTGCATGAGGCGATTCGTCAAGCACAAGGTCGTCTGCCTCGAAACCGGCATCTGTAAGCGCCTTTGTGAGTACTGATGAAACTTCATCCTTGAATTTGAGGAACATAAATATGGCTTAACACTATGGTCTAATACATAATTATTCTCTTCATATTTTTTTCAAAAATATGATAACGAATATGAAAAATACATAGTAACATATATGGATACAAATATGATAACAAAACAGATCATGATGTATCATATTTGATAACAAATCAGATAACATATAATAATTATTGTATCCAGATGTGGTGTGAAAAAATATTATATGCTTCAGAGATCAACCTGTATGTTACAAGGAGACAGCTATGCAAGAGATACAGATATATTCAACAGTCAATTGTCCAAATTGCAGGGTACTAAAGCAATTTCTCGAAACCAGGAATATACAGTACAAAGAAGTTGATATGGCTACTCCGGCAGCGCTTACCGAATTGCGTATGAATGGTGTGTTCACTATGTCCGCGCCCGTGCTGCAGGTCGGTAGCAGATTCTTTACAACAAAAGAGCTTTTCAGTCAGGAAAGGATCGATCAAAGCAGGCTGGAAAGCCTATTTATAAGCTGAGAAAAATGGGTATATCGCCCGTAAACTAACATAAGGAGGAATACGATGGGCAAATATGTTGAGGTTCAGATATCGAATCATCTCGAGGAGAACAGGAAAGAGGTTACTGGGGCTTTTCTGGGGGCAAAGACCAAAGTAAAGGAACAGGTTAAAGTCCAGATAAGGGAAGTACAGAGAGTCCAGAAGACGCTTGGTGGTTACTCGATATCAGTTATCCCGAAGGTAAGGACGACGGACGGGCATTTGATGGAATGGGACAGGAGTATGATAGTGAGCCAGCTTATGAAGGAAACAAAGCTGGGTGAGCAATTCCTGCAAAAACCTGCGATCACTGAGGAAGAAGCAAAGGATATCGCAAAGGAAGCCGAGAAAAGAATAAAGGAGATGGGTGTAAAGTTCCTGTCAGGCCCGCTGGTGCGCGAGCTTGTCAATATAATACTTCTTGAGCGCGGTCATACTGAATGGCGAAACATCTCTACAAGAGTTGGAACTCCGGTTTTTGATGCCTATAAGATAGATATGGGCACTGGCTTTGAGGCTAACGACAACGCCAACCTGCAGGAGAACGCGGAGACAAGCCATAAGAAGAAAGCTGACAAGATGAGCAAGGAGCAGTACTTATTGATGCTGCCGCCGAAACTGGCTGATGCGCATCTTAACGGGGATATACATATCCATGACCTGGAATATCTGGGCACCCGGGCTTTTTGCATGGACTGGGATCTTCGTTATTTCTTTTATTACGGTCTCATGCCTGACGGCAGCGGAACAAAAGCGAGCGTTGCAGGCCCTGCCAAGAAAGCTGAAGTTGCTATTCTCCATGCAGTGAAAGCCCTTGGAAGCGCACAAACCAACTTCGCGGGAGGTCAGGGGTTCTATAATTTCCTCGGTTTTATTGCGCCTTACTTTGAGGGCATGAGCTACGACGAGATAGAGCAGCTTATGCAGATGTTCGTTTATGAAATGACACAGATGATGGTAGCCCGCGGAGGGCAGCTTGTATTTTCCTCCGTGCAGCTGTCCCCGGGTATACCTAAGCTCTGGCGCGACAAACCCGTTGTGTACAAGGGCAAAGTGTGGGATGGCATGCAGGCTGTGCTGCGCACTTACGGCGAGTTCGAACGCGAGGTGCGGCTGGGTTTTGAGGCGCTCATGAACGTGATGCTAAAAGGCGATTACTGGGGCAAGCCCTTTAATTTCCCGAAGCCTGAGATAAGTATCGAGCCCGACTTTATGGAAGAGGACGCGGAGTTCAACCGCGCGCATCCTGAGATACTGAGCTACGATGAACTCTACACCAAGGCATTCGAGCTTGCGGCAAAGTTTGGGGCGCCGTATTTCGATAACCAGCTTCCAGAATACAGGGGCGCAGGGAAGGGAATCAGTTGCTACCAGTGCTGCGCATACAACTTTTCTTCTTCGCACGAGAAGGACAGCGAATTCGAGCAAAAGCTCTATTTCAAGGACGGGAAGCATTTCTCGATGGGAGCGTGGCAGGTTGTTTCCATCAACTGCCCGCGCGCTGCTTACAGGGCGAATAAGAGTGATGAGGCGCTCTTTGCTGAACTGAAACTGCTGATGGACAGGTCTATTGAACTCTTCAAGGTGAAGAGGAAATGGATGGATAATATTATCAAGAGCAACAGGATGCCTTTTGCGACACAGAGACCCAAGGACCCAATAACGATGGGACGCGGTGAGATAGCTGTTGACCTGAAATCACTTGTCTACACCATTGGCGTTGTTGGGATCAACGAGATGATTCAGCACCATACAGGCAAGCAGATATACGAGAGCGAGGATGCGCGCCGCCTTGCGATACGGGCGATGTTCGAGATGAAGTTCTATGCAAAGGAACTCTCAGAAAAGCACGGCATGGAGATAGCCCTTGCCCGCACGCCAGCAGAGACCACGGCGCAGAGGTTTGCGGTCTCAGACCTGCTGCATGCAGAGTATAAGAAGTGCGCAGAGCCAATAATCAAAGGCAACGT
>JBDROC010000045.1:0-3913 GCA_043810475.1 Methanobacteriota archaeon
ATCGTTGCCACCTCCGAAAAAGTTGACTCACTTCTTCGCAACAGGAGCCGCTGGATGGAAGAGGTTACGGTCGTGGTTGCGGATGAGGTACACCTGATAGATTCGCCAGACCGCGGACCAACGCTTGAGATCGTTCTTGCAAAGCTGCGGCGGATAAATCCCAGTATGCAGATAATCGCGCTTTCAGCTACCATTGGAAATGCTGATGAGATAGCAAAATGGCTGGATGCTTCCCTGGTGGTGAGCGACTGGCGACCTATTGTATTAAAAGAAGGTGTATTCTTTGGGAATGCGATAAATTTTGGTGATGGCAGCCAGAGAGAAGTGAAGGGAAGATCCAGAGACCAGGCAATATCTCTTGTCACAGATACGCTGGCAGAAGGAGGACAGTGCCTGATCTTTGAGAGCAGCCGCAAGAATTCTGAAGGAATGGCTTCGCGGACAGGAACTTCAATATCTTCTCTGATATCCGGTGAAACAAAAGAAAAATTGATGGATATTGCATCACAGGTGCGGGAATCAAGTGAAGTGGACACAGCGCAAAAACTTGCCCTCTGCATCGAGAACGGGAGTGCGTTCCACCACGCAGGGCTCATCTCAGAGCAGAGAAAGCTTATCGAGGCTGGATTCCGTAACGGAATTATTAAAGTGATATCTTCCACACCTACCCTTGCTGCGGGGCTGAATCTTCCTGCCCGAAGGGTCATAATAAAAGGCTACCGCAGATATAATGCCAATGAAGGTCTTACTCCGATCCCCGTGCTTGAGTACAAGCAAATGGCAGGAAGGGCAGGGCGACCTCGTCTTGATCCATATGGTGAGTCTGTCCTTATCGCAAAGAGTTTCGATGAACTGGAAGAACTCATGCAGCAGTATGTGCTTGCCAACGTTGAAAAGATATGGTCAAAACTCGGAAGCGAGGACGCCCTACGCACTCATATTCTTTCAACCATATCGACGGGTTTTGTTCAAAATATGGATGAACTCCTTGAATTCATGCGCGGGACTTTTTATTCAACTCAGTTTGATGAACCCGACAAAAAAGGACGGATATCTTTGGTTTCATCAAAAAAGGAACCCTGGACTCTGAAGACTGTGATCGAAAAAGTGATAGAGTTCCTCGTCGACAAGAAATTCATTGTAAAAAACAATGGTCTTTTCCCTACAAGGCTCGGGGAACTTGTATCCAGGTTATACATAGACCCGCTTTCAGCCTCAATGATCCTTGAGGGAATGGAAAGAATCGAAGAAAAAGGCATCAGGTATAATGAACTTACCCTGCTCCACCTCATAAGCAAGACCCCGGATATGCGCCCCCTGTACCTGCGTTCTAATGATTATGGATGGATAAGTGATTTCATAATGGAACACAGCGGTGAGTTCGTGCAGATACCGCCGCAATTCATGAAGGATTATGAGTGGTTCCTGTCAGAGGTCAAGACCGCATGCGTGATGCTTGACTGGATAAATGAGAAAAAAGAAGAGGATATGGTTAAGAAATACGGAATAGGTGAAGGTGATATCAGGGCGCTTTCCGAGACTTCGCTGTGGCTTGTTCATTCCATGGCAGAACTTGGAATAGACCAGAAACGCTCATGCGCCATGAAAGCAAAGGAACTTGCCCAGCGCGTTGAATATGGGGCGAGCCCTGAACTGCTTGAGCTGATCCAGATACGGGGCATCGGACGGGTCAGGGCGCGCAAACTCTACACAGCCGGAATAAGGGGCATGGAAGCGCTACTGACGGCTGACCAGAATGCGATCGCACGGATCATCGGAACAAAGATCGCAATGAAAGTTTTGAGGCAGATAGGCAGGGCTCTTAAGGAGCCGGAAAAACAGGAGAAAGAAGAACAGCGCAGGCTTGGAGATTTCAGGTAAACTTTAATATATGTTTAGTAATTAATAGGTTAAGTGATATATTGAATTTAACAGGGATTTTATACGGTGGATACGAAAAATTGCTTGTCAGCGAGATTAGAGGCAAGCCTATCCCATCGCATGTTGCAATAATAATGGACGGCAACAGGCGTTTTGCGAAAAAACAAGGTCTTTCACATTATTATGGCCATCTCAAAGGGGCAGATTCTACTGAAAAAGTCCTTGACTGGAGCTTTGATCTCGGCATAAAACAGCTTACTGTTTATGCTTTTTCAACAGAGAACTTTGAAAGGACTGACGATGAGAAAAACCAGCTTTTTGACCTTATCGGGATAAAGTTCGACAAAATATGCACTGACGAACGCACCCACAGGTGCAGGATGAGAGTTCGGGTGATAGGAAATATCGATATACTTCCCCCCAATCTGCAGTCCGCGGCAAGACGGGCGCAGGATATCACAAAAAATTACGACGGTGTGTATCTCAACGTGGCGCTGGCTTATGGAGGAAGACAGGAACTCGTGGACGCGACGCGAGCCATGGCGCGAAAAATTAGAAGTGGCAAGCTTTCCCTTAAGGATATCACTGAAGATACTATCTCTAAGAATATGTATCCATCAGGCGGTTCAGTTCCATGCGTCGATCTCATTATCAGGACCGGAGGCGATGAGAGAATATCCAATTTCCTTCCGTGGCAGGCTAACGGGAATGAATGCGCAGCTTACTTTTGCGCACCGTTCTGGCCGGAGTTCCGTAGAATTGACCTGTTGCGGGCCATACGCACATACCAGACCCGGGAGCATGAGAGGCAAAAAAATACAGTCATGAGGATAGTGAAACTTCTGAGCTATTACGGGAAGGTCGAGGCAGAGGATGTTTATCGGATCTCACAGATATCCATCAACATCCCTAAAAAAGAGTTAGTAAAAATAATGCATGAACTGACACACCACAACCCGATAATGTACAACATGATCAAGTGGTAACCTTCATGGCAGAAAAGCAAACAGAAGAAAAAAAATCAGCACTTCCTTCAAAATCAAACTTCAGCGAATGGTATAATGAACTTCTCCTGATGGGAGAAATAATGGACGTGCGCTACCCTGTGAAGGGACTGTATGTCTGGTTCCCCTTTGGCTTTGATGTTAGAAAGAGAACCTATGCCATCATCCGAGAACTGCTTGATAAAGACCACCAGGAAGCGCTTTTTCCTTTGCTGATCCCTGAGACAGAGTTCATGAAGGAAGCTGAGCATATAAAAGGCTTCGAGAATGAAGTGTACTGGGTCACCCATGGTGGGAAGAACGAGCTTGACGTCAAGCTCGCGATGCGACCGACATCTGAAACAGCTATTTATCCCATGTATAAGGTATGGGTGCGCTCCCATGCCGACCTCCCCATCAGGATATACCAGATAGTCAACACATTCAGGTATGAAACAAAACACACCCGCCCCCTTATCCGCCTTCGCGAGATAACCTCGTTCAAAGAGGCGCATACTGTGCATGCCACATGGGATGAGGCAGCGGAACAGGTGAAGGAAGCCACTCGCATTTACCAGGAGTTCTACAGGCGGCTTGCAATACCAACGATAGTCTCAAAGCGCCCGGACTGGGATAAGTTCCCCGGCGCGGATTACACGATGGCTGTGGATACGCTGATGCCTGACGGCAAGACGCTGCAGATAGGAACTGCGCATCATCTCGGGAATAACTTTGCAAAGACATTCGATATTAAATACGAAGACCTGAGCGGCGAGCAGGTGTACGCCCACCAGACCTGCTACGGCATCTCAGAGCGCAGCATAGCAGCCCTCATATCCGTTCACGGCGATGGTAAGGGGCTTGTGTTCCCTCCTGAAGTAGCGCCTGTCCAGGTTGCAGTCATCCCGATAATATTCGGAAATAGCGAGGACATAATAAAAGCATGCAGCGATGTTGCAGAACTGCTGAAAAAAGATGGAATTCGTGTTGCTCTTGACACAAGTGATGAGCGCCCCGGAGCCAAGTATTACAGGTGGGAGATGAAAGGT
>JBDROC010000046.1:0-11550 GCA_043810475.1 Methanobacteriota archaeon
AAAATCGATTTTTCACGTGCTATTCAAAACGCTTGCTTAAACTGTGGAGAAAAACATCAAGCAGATTGCCCTGTGGGGATGGCAAAAGCGCAGATAAAAAGTACAAACGATCTTTTAATTCAATTCTATAGAACGAAGTAAACCAAAACCTATTATATTCCCGGAAGCATTAGAGCCTCCCGTGATGAATATAGCAGTGCTTGTTTCTGGAAGAGGCTCGAACCTTCAGGCAATGATAGACAGCATTGAAAATGGATACCTGAAGGCACGAATTTCTGTTGTTATAAGCGATATTGAAAATGCATATGCACTTGGGCGAGCAAAAAAACACGGAATAGAGGCTGTTTTTGTGGACCCTGAAAAATATTCTTCAAAAGAATTGTACGAAAAACAGGTTCTGGCTGTTCTAAAAAAACACAACGCAGAACTCATACTTTTAGCAGGGTATATGAAAATACTCGGAAAAACCCTGCTATTTGCCTATAAAAACCGTATACTCAACATACATCCTGCGCTGCTCCCTGCTTTTCCGGGGCTCCATGCGCAGAAGCAGGCATTCGAACACGGCGTGAAAGTGGCAGGATGCACAGTTCATTTCGTGGACGAGACCCTTGACGGCGGAGCGATAATCCTGCAGCGCTGCGTTGAAGTGAAAGAGGATGACACGGATGAGACGCTTGCAGACAGGATACTTGAACAGGAGCACAAGATTTATCCCGAAGCTGTGAAATTGTTTGTCGAAAATCGGCTCCAAAATGATGGACGAAAGGTGAAGATATTACGATCATAAAAAAAAGGAATAGTTATGCCATTAAAGACGATCGACCCTGAAATTTACGAAATAATTCGACATGAAGTCGAGAGACAGAGGAACAAACTGAACCTGATAGCTTCGGAGAACTACGCAAGCCGAGCAGTGCTTCAAGCGCAGGGTTCTGTAATGACGAATAAATATGCTGAAGGCTATCCAGGCAAGAGGTATTACGGCGGATGCGAGTTCGTTGACATGGCTGAGAACCTGGCGATAGAACGCGCAAAGAAGCTCTTCGGGGCAGAACATATCAATGTCCAGCCACATTCAGGCTCGCAGGCAAACATGGCTGTTTATCTTGCCATGCTCAAGCACGGGGACACGATCATGAGCATGGACCTGTCGCACGGGGGGCATCTTTCACACGGAAGCCCGGTTAACTTTTCAGGCAAACTGTTCAATATCGTACCGTACGGCGTTTCAAAGGAGACAAAGACCATTGATTATGATTCTCTCATGGAGCTTGCCAAAAAACATAAGCCAAAACTTATCGTCTCAGGCGCAAGCGCATACCCGCGAGAGCTTGATTTCAAACGGTTTCGTGAGATAGCCGACGAGGTTGGGGCACTGCTTCTGGCAGATATCGCGCATATTGCAGGAATGGTGGTGGCAAAGATCCACTGCGACCCTGTACCATATGCTGATTTTGTCACGACCACCACGCACAAGACCCTGAGGGGTCCGCGCGGCGGCATGATAATGTGCAGGGAAGAATATGCAAAGGAGATCGACAAGTCAGTATTTCCCGGAATGCAGGGCGGACCTCTAATGCATGTAATAGCAGCAAAGGCGGTGGCTTTCAAGGAAGCAATGAGCAGGGATTTTATCGATTACCAGACCCATATTGTGAAAAATGCAAAAAAGATCGCTAACGAGCTTGCGATAAGGGGAAATGAGATCGTCTCTGGAGGAACGGATAATCACCTTATGCTCGTTGACCTCACTCCCCAGAATATCACAGGCAAGGACGCCGAGGCAAAGCTTGGCGAGGCAGGCATCATTCTGAACAAGAACACCATACCTTTTGAAACGCGAAGCCCGTTCATCACAAGCGGCATCCGCATTGGAACTCCTGCTGCGACAACAAGAGGCATGAAAGAAAAAGAGATGGTCATCATTGCAGATGCAGTTGATGTGACCATTAAGAACATGAACGATGCAGGCAGGATAAAAGAAGTAAAGAGAGATATCCTAGAACTGTGCAACCAGTTCCCGATCCCGTACGAGTGAGGTCGTTTAATGGAGCCGCTCCCGGAGGTCACTGACCCGCGCGTTATTGATGGCAGGAAGATTGCACAGGGCATAGAGGCTGGTGTCAAGAAAGATGTAGAACAGTTCGTCAAAGAAACAGGTATCAAACCTGCGCTTGCCACGATACTTGTTGGCGAACACCCCCCTTCAAAATTATATGTGAAGCTCAAGCACTGGGCATGCAAACGTGTTGGCATCACATCGGAAGACCATAAGTTCCCGGCAGAAACAGGGCAGGAAGAAATAATCAGGCTTATAGAAACGCTGAACAGCAGACTGGAAATTCATGGAATACTTGTGCAGCTTCCCCTTCCAAAACATATCGATGAACGCGAAGTGATGATGCGGATCTCTCCTGAGAAGGACGTGGATGGTTTCAATCCGCTCAACATGGGAAAAATGCTTATCGGTCGCGAGGATTTTGTGCCGTGTACCCCAAAAGGCATTATTAGAGCCCTTGAGGAGTTCAATATCGACCCTCAGGGAAAGGAAGTTGTTGTTGTGGGGCACAGCAACGTGGTGGGAAAACCGGCTGCTGTGATGCTCCTTAACCGCAATGCAACAGTCAGGATATGCCATATTTTCACTAAAGACCTCATGAGCCAGACAATAAAAGCAGATATCCTCATCGTCGCTACTGGTGTGCGCGGGCTGATAAAAGCCGATCATGTGAAGCAGGGCGCCATCGTGTTCGATGTTGGTATCACATGGCAGGATGAGAAAGTTTACGGGGATGTGGACTTTGATGACGTGCTGCCGAAGGTAAAGCTGATCTCTCCTGTACCCGGAGGCGTGGGACCAATGACGATAGCGATATTGATGGAGCATACGCTTATGGCTGCAAAGATGCAGGTTCCAGGATGACTTCCCTTCTCTATTTTGTGTATTGAATCCGGATGGTTTATGTAGATATTTCTGCCCGTGGTTTTGTGCCTATACCATCAATAAACCGTTGGATTGACTCTCCAGATTTTCCACATCCATTACTCAGTAACCTTTACATATAGCGGAAACAATAAAGAGAATAATATGAGGTGTTATACTGAAACAGCAACAGAAAACCGGTCCACCTGAGGAATTCACAAGGGTCAGGGTCCCCCAAAAAAGCGCCAATGAAGTGCTTGCTACCGTTGAAACCCTGCTGGGGGCGAATAAAATAAGGGTCAGGTGTATGGACGGTGTTGTGAGGCTTGCTCGTATTCCAGGGAAGATAAAGAAGCGTATTTGGATGATGGAAGGGGATATTGTTATTGTGGTACCCTGGTCTTTCCAGAACGAAAAGGCTGATATCGTCTGGAAATACAGCGGACCCCAGGTTAACTGGCTGCAGCGCAAAGGATTTTTAAAAAGTTAGAACAAGGGTATGGTCAGTGACAAAAAGCTCCATAGAATGGATGAGATCATCGACGAATTCCGGGTGCGTATCAAGGATTCCGACCGGAAAGAGGTATTTTCCGACGTATTTGATACAGCTACGCTGATGGCTCTATATGAGCTTGCACGTAAAGGGTATATTGATGCCATGGGGGGTTCTGTAAGTACAGGAAAAGAGGCAAATATCTTCCACGCGGTCTCGAAAGAAAAAGGAGAGGTCGCGGTCAAGATATACATGATGTCCACAGCTAATTTCCAGGCCATGAAAGAATATATTATAGGTGACCCGCGGTTTGTGGGCATTAAACAGGCAAAACATGATATCATACTTGCATGGGCAAAAAAAGAATTCAAGAATTTGCAACGCGCAAAAGATGCGGGCGTGAGGGTGCCTGAACCATATATCACAAGAAGGAATATCCTGTTAATGGAATTTATCGGGAAAGACGGTGTCCCCATGCCGCAATTAAAGGAAGCAAAAATAACGCAGGATGAAGCACCGCTTTTTTTTAACAGGATACTTGAATACATGACCCTTCTGTATCGCGATGCAAAGCTTATACATGCAGACCTTTCAGAATATAATATACTGGTTGACATAGATACTATGTCCCCGGTGATAATAGATATGGGGCAATCTGTAACAACCGACCATCTTAATGCAGAAACATTCTTAAAACGAGATGTTGATAATATAGCCCGGTTTTTTAAGAAATTGAATGTACAGGTAAACGAAGAGAAAATGATGTCAATGATCAAGGAGGTAGAAAAATGAGTGAACATATTAAGATCCCTCTCGATAGGGTTGCAGTTCTAGTAGGTCCAAAAGGTAGTATAAAAGAGCTTATTGAAGAAAAATCAACCACTTCTATAAATATCGAAAGCAGCAGCGGGACTGTCGAGATAATGGATGCAAAAGATCCCATCAAGGGAATGCGGGCAAGGGAAGTAGTCCATGCGATAGCCAGGGGTTTCAGTCCAGAAAAAGCCATTAAGCTATTTGACGATGATTTTCTTATGTTCGAAACTATCGACCTTTCAAACATTGCAAGGACCGAAAAAGATATGGAGCGGTTAAAAGGTCGAATTATCGGCAGAGCAGGAAAGACGCGCGAGGTTTTTGAGGATCTTACAAATGTACGTATCTCAGTTTATGGTAAAACCATTTCGATAATAGGATATCCTGAACAAAATGCAGTAGCACGTGCCGGTATAGATATGCTTTTAAAAGGTTCCACTCACGGTCCGGTGTATAAGTTCCTTGAGAAAAAGAGAACAGATCTAAAAAATGTGGAAATGGGATTCTGATTTTTTTTATTTTTACTTTAAAACATTGCTTGCCGCTTCAACGCCAGGTCCCATTTTTTTGACTACATCATTCTTGTGGAGTACGATTTCCACTATCTGGATGGTGCTTAATATGTCAAGCTTACTTATGTTGCCCATGCTTCCTATCCTGAATATCTTCCCTTCAAGGGGTCCCTGACCTCCCGAGACCTGGATCCCGAGTTCTTTTATTCCACCCCTTAACTTCTTATCGTCTATGCCTGTGGGTATCTTCATGGCTGTGACCGTATTTGAATATCTGCTGTGCTGGTTCAACTGAGGGAACATCTCGACATTCATTGCATCCGCTGCTGCTCGCAATGCTTCTGCGAACTTTGCATGCCTCTTGATGCGTGTTTCAAGCCCTTCTTCCTTTACTATCTTTAAAGCTTCATGAAACGCAAAGAAAAGAGATACTGCTGGAGTATAAGGGGTCTCAGGGCTCTCTTTGTTTGCTGATTTCCTGTAAGCCTTAAGGTCCATGTAATAAGGAGGTTTCTCTACGATCGCATCCCAGGCTTTCTTGCTCACACAGATCGCTGATAATCCGGGAGGAGCGCCAATGCACTTCTGCGAACCGACAACAGCGAGGTCTACGCCCCATTTATCCACCTGGACGTCATCTCCTCCAATAGTTGTCACGCCATCCATGATGAAAAGGGCGCCGTATTTTTTAGCAAGCTCTCCCACCTCTTTTGCAGGGTTCTTGATACCCACAGATGTATCGTTATGCACAAGGGTCACGGCTTTAGCGCCTTCTGCAAGAGCACTCTCAACCTTATCAAGCTCAATTGACTCACCCTTTGTCCAGTCGAACTTGACCGCCCTGACCTTTCCGTAGCGTTCTCCAATTTCCCTGAACCTCTCACCGAACTTCCCGTTCTCGATAGTGACAAGCGTGTCGTTCTCACTGATGACATTACTGACAGCAGCTTCCATGGCACAGCTTCCAGAGCCGCTTATAATGTACATATCATTTTTTGTGCCAAAAAGCTCCTGTAATATTGTCCTGCATTCGCTATACATGCTCCCAAATTCCTTGCTTCTGTGTCCGATTATTGGTTTTGACATGGCACGAAGTATTCTGGGTGCTACCGGCACAGGGCCGGGGATCATAAGAAGTGTATTTTCGAGGTTCATGAGATTCTCCTGGATTTTGAATTTATTAATTTTGAGCTAATACAACTAACTTTTATGTATATTTTATGTAATACAAAAACAAATATATAAGAACAGCACCAATATTACTATAGTCGAAGGTACACTTATGTCAATTCTTGATGTAACAGAAGAACAGATATTTCATACACTGGGAAAAGGAAGAGACCCCAATTTTAAGCAGATAGAGAAAATAAGGCCAACGATAACGCCTACTCCAAAGAAAACATATTGTGCGCCTGTAAAAAAACAGACGTACATACATTCAGTTCAGGCACCAGTTGAAACAATAAAATACGTTCATTCCCCTGAAGTCGAAGATTCCATAAATAAGCTCACGACTGAACTTTCAGATTTAAAAAAAAGCATTTCTGGGACACAGTCAATGATCAAGTTGTATCTATCCGTGTTCGCACTCGCCCTTGTAATATTTGTCTGCCTCATGGGTTTATTTATAATATATTCTTAATTTTTATCTATGAAATATATCGTACTTGTCGGCGACGGGATGGCAGACTATCCCCTCCCTGAACTTGGCGACCTCACGCCGCTTCAGGCTGCGAATACTCCGAACATGGATTTTATTGCAAAACATGGCAGGAACGGAGTTGCAAAGACCGTCCCCGAAACGATGCCACCGGGGAGTGATGTAGCCAACCTTTCTATAATGGGTTATGATCCTGCCATTTACTATTCAGGCCGCGGACCTCTTGAGGCTGCAAGCATCGGTGTACCTCTTATGATAGATGATATAGCTTTCAGGTGCAATCTCATTACTGAAAAAGACGGGATACTTGCTGATTACAGCGCCGGGCACATCTCAAGTGAGGAAGCGCGCATCCTTATCGAAGCTGTTGATGGTGAACTTTCGAACAATTGCAGGTTCCATGCAGGCGTGAGCTACAGGCATCTGCTGGTTATGAAGCTAGGCGAGAAAGCATTATGTACTCCACCGCATGATGTGGTGGGACGATCTGTGGAGGATGTTCTTCCGCGAGGAGAGGATTCTCATATCCTCATTGACCTTATAAAGTCTTCAAAGCACATTCTTCAGGACCACGAGATCAATCTGAAACGGAAAAAGGATGGGAAGAACATGGCGAATCTTATCGGGCCATGGGGGCAGGGAAAGGCATTGAATATACCACATTTCAGGGAATTATATGGAGTTACCGGGTCGGTAATATCGGCTGTTGATCTGCTTAAAGGGATCGGAAAATCAGCAGGTCTTGATGTCATTGAAGTCCCCGGAGCTACAGGTTATCTTGATACCAATTTTTCTGGTAAGGCTGCTTATGCGCTTGACTCGCTGAAAGAGCGGGATTTTGTGTTCGTCCATGTTGAGGCGCCTGATGAAGCAAGTCACATGGGAAATCTGGATGCTAAAATAAAAGCTATTGAGGATTTTGATGAAAAAGTGGTGGGGGGAATGCTCAACGAACTCGGCGGATACGGGGAATTCAGGATACTGGTACTTCCTGACCATCCCACACCCATTCCTATCAGGACGCACACAAGGGACCCGGTTCCTTTTGCGCTCTATTCTTCCATAGAGAAAGCGGATTATGTGGACAGGTTCGATGAGTTCTCGGCAAAGGAAGGGGTCTTCGGGCTTGTGGAAGGGCACAGGTTGATGGGAATGCTGATAAAGAAAGAATAAATAATAAGGAATCATACATGAAGCCAAGAAATAGAGAATATGGTGTGATTTCAATATTTTCTCAATGAGTATCAAGGAAAAGCTATGACAGAACCTTACTTTCACTTAAAAGGCACTTTTAAGACAAGCGCTGATGCCTCAGCTGCGCGCGAAGACTTGGAGAAGTTCGTTGAAGAAGCAAAAACCACCATTCTGCAAAAGGGCGTCCCTGCAGGAAGAGGCGCAAAAATCATCGGATGGGACATAACTGATAGCGGCGTATTCTTCGATATAGAATCGGACAGGTATCTGCGAGCCCACGATGCCTTTATTCGATTGCGAAAACCGCTTGCAGGAGTCCTGGGCAAGAAGTTCAGGATAGGGGTTAGAGGTGCGGAAGTTGAAGAATTCATAGTTTCCATGCCTGCCAAAGAAACCTTGAAATCAAAAAAAATACCGCATGTAAAATCGCTTGAGTTCGAGAACGGCATGATCACATTATCCCTTGATGTCGGTGAATCAGAACTTGAAAACAAGGTGCCTGACAGGATAATCTCACTCATCGAGGATAAGATCGCGGCGCAAAGCTTCGGAGGAAAAGCAGAGCACTGGAACCTGCTCTGGGAGAGTCCGAAGAAAGAAATGAAGTACAAGAGCGACCCCACGGTCGAGGCTGAAAAGCGTGGCTGGATAAAGCGGTCTGTGGGGCGCGGTCAGTGGATACATGGCCCCCAGATGGCGCGCATCTTCAGGACTTTCGAAAAAATAGTGCTTGAAGAAGTGATAAAGCCCCTTGGGTATATAGAAATGATATTCCCAAAAGTTGATCCCTGGGATGTATTGATGCATTCGGGACATGCAAAGGGTGTTTATCCTGAGATATACTACGTCTGCGCCCCTAAGACCAGAGACCCGGCTTTCTGGGAGGAAGTAATTGATAATTATAAGGTCACGCTTGAAGTGCCTGTTGACCTCATCGCTGAAAAATTAGATAAACCCCTTGGCGCCCTGTGTTATGCCCAGTGCCCCTCCTTCTGGCCCTTTCTTCAGGGAAAGACCATTTCTGAGGATTCGTTCCCGATAAAAGTGTTCGACCGATCCGGCACCTCGCACAGGTACGAGAGCGGGGGCATACACGGCATGGAGAGAGTGGATGAGTTCCACAGGATCGAACTTGTGTTCATTGGCTCACCTGAACAGGTCGCAGCCCACTCAAAAGAAATGCAGGAATGCTATAAGCACATCTTCAATGACATCCTTGAACTGGAATGGAGGATGGCGTGGGTGACTCCATGGTTCATGGCGCAGGAAGGTCTTACCGGGCTTGCGGAGAAAAAAGATGTAGGCACCATTGATTTCGAGGCGCCGCTGCCCTACCGTGGGAAGGACGGCGAGTGGCTTGAGTTCCAGAACCTGAGCATCAACGGGGACAAGTATCCCAGAGGGTTTAACGTGAAATCGCAGTCAGGAAAAGATGTGTGGAGCGGCTGCTCTGGCATAGGGCTTGAGAGATGGGCGAGCACGTTCTTTGCCCAGAAGGGATTTGATGAGAAGGACTGGTCTGATGCGTTCAGGGAGATAGTGGGAGAGATGCCAACGGGCATTAAGTTCATGTGAATTTTATGGAAGAAGGAGGAATCCAGGTCTTTTAAAATCCTCATAAATTTCGTCGTGGTTCTCTGATAAGTCTTTTGATGCCCGGAAGGTATGCATCTTAAATATTTATTGTTTCATAATCTTCCATTCTGTTTGACATGAAATCATCCGTATCCAACAAGGGCAGTCCCTCTTTGGTGACTTGACTGAGTATGGGGGGATTTTTCTCAACTTCAGAAGGTGTAAATGTTACAACACGAAATTGAGTTCCAAGTTTCCTTTTTTTCAGTTCCTTGTATTCGCGAGTTGTTTTCAAGCCATTCTCAATTCCCTTGATCGTCTCATGATTAAAAGGTTTATCTGAAACTATAAAAATATCTATATATTTTACCTTTTTTCCGTCTAAGACATCCCCAAAAACTACCACTGAAGTAATATCATAATCTGATATTTTGGTTATTGCCTCTGAAAAATGGATTGCATATTCGATATACAAGAAATCATTTTCTTGCTGTAATTTCACTCCGATTTCTTTCAATATTTCAAGAACCCTATCAGTACTGCGATACTGGATATATTTACAAGATACTGCGCTGCATAATACTGCGTCATTCCCATATAAATAAGTACAGATGCTGCAATAGCGATAATTATCCTGAGTACAGAAGATCCGTCAACCAAATTTACAATCACGATGAACAGATAGTTGAACCCAAGACCAAAGATAGATAATACAGGTAACAGCAGCATATAAGTGAAGACTATTGAAAATAAAAGCATATTGTAGCTGAATAATATCCAGAAAGAAATGATGGAGAGGAGCAAGAACAAAAGTGTGTATACAGGGAATTTAATAGACATCTGGATCACTGACTGGATATCTCCCTGCGTTCCACTTTTTCCGCTTATTGAACTTGGTTTTGCAGATGAGAATGAGAACATCAGGAAAAGCATCAAAATCAGGTTATTAATTTTAGAATAATCAAGGCTCACGAACAGCCATCCCGTCGTTCTAATTATAAATGGTATAAGATCAAGATACAGGGAATAAATTATGGATACCGGGTCGCCGGCATTGAAATTAACGCGGGTGAAATCGATATAACCCAGATAATGCATCAAAAGAGCCACTATTATTGGCGGCACAAATGCAGGGGCAAGGCTTATGGACTGGGCAGCCACCCACCCGAAGAACCCGAACCTGATGTCATGAACCACATGACCACCAGATGATGTGACCTTGAACTCTTTAACTTTATTCAGCGTTGCAATTGCAGTGAGAGCGTGGCTGAGTTCATGGATAAAAACACCCCACCAGTTCATTGCCCTGACAAGTTTTGGATGGTTGAAAGATATCCTGCCAATATGCCTGCCGATCAGGTTCACCATGCCCCACTGTATGAGCAATACTGAAAAAATCACTATAAAATAAGATAGCGGGATGACAAAAAAAGTAATTATTTTCGGGTCGATGTCGAACATGATCAATATAAGGCTGCAAATATAGATAATTATTCTCTCAAATCAAAAAATATATGTAATTTTTATGCGTTGAGGCAGGATGTGTTGTACAATTTGCCATACGGAAATACAGAGCTCTCTGTCGATATACCCCCTGAATGCAGCGTCAAAGTGATAAAACAGGTCAATGTACCGGCAGCAGAGGATGAGATCAGGCTTATTGAAAATGCACTGGAAAAACCTATTAACAGCATGAGATTATCAGAAATCGCCGAACATGGAAAAAAAGCGGTGATCATAGTCAGTGATACCACGCGCCCCACACCGACAGCAAAACTACTTCCGCCGCTTATTTCTGAACTTGAAGCTTCCGGGGTTGAGGATATCACGATCATTTTCGGGCTTGGTATCCACAGAAAGCAGACAGAGGAGGAAAAAAAGAAAATTCTTGGGAAACTTAACGACAGGATCAAAAACATCGAACATGACGTTAACGACTGTGTTTATCTTGGTACGACTGAAAGGGGCACGCCGGTTGAGATATTCAGGCATGTCCTGGAAGCTGACATTGTGGTATGTACAGGGACAATTGAGTTCCATTATTATGCAGGTTACTCAGGAGGAGCAAAGTCAATTCTTCCTGCTGTATCATCAAAGAAGAGCATAGATGCTAACCATGCCCTGATGCTTGATCCCAGATCGTCAGCAGGACGGCTTGACGGCGCTGTGAGACTGGATATCGAGGAGGCTGCGGAGATGCTTGGCATAGATTTTATCCTGAATGTAGTATTGGACGAGAGAAAGGAGATCGTGTTTGCCGCAGCCGGGGATCATATTAAAGCGCACAGAAAGGGTGCTGAGTTCCTGGACAGGTTCTCAAAGATCGAGGTTGAGCCTGCGGATATTATTATCGTTTCACCAGGAGGATGGCCCA
>JBDROC010000047.1:0-5062 GCA_043810475.1 Methanobacteriota archaeon
TGATGTTGATGTATTGGTTCCAGCAGGAAGCGTAAAACAGTATGATGACCAGCATATAAGCGTCAAACCATTTTCAATTTCAGCCTCAGGACTTTCAGGTTATGACTGGTGCTCTTTATTCGGTGTTGCTTCCGTAAGCCCGCTGGGCGTTCTCCTTATCAAGACCATCGACGAATTGAAGGAAAAAAAATCTGACTATTCCCTTTCTGATATTTTAGTCGCAGCAACCAAAGATGCAGACACCACGATCCTGCATGCAGCACAGAATTACTTCCGTGCTGCTCGGTCATGGGGCATATTTGATGAAAAAGAATTCAGTATTGTAGGCATGCTCAAGGGGGGTAAAGTGGTCATACTTGACCTGAGTTCCCTTGAAAACCATAACATAAGAGCAATAACCGTCAAGATATTGGGGAAAAAAATTTATGAAGAACGCATAAAAGCCAGGCGGGCATACGAAAGAAAAGAGATGGGGGATATTTCTGCCGAAAAAGGGATGCCGATGGTCTGGATGTTCATAGACGAAGCTCACACTTTCCTGCCGCGAGAAGGTGAAACACCTGCTACCAGCGTTCTGGTCAACGAATGGCTGCGGCAGGGGCGACAGCCAGGTCTTTCTGTGGTTTTTGCAACCCAGAGACCATCTGCTCTTCATTCTGATGTGATGTCACAGAGCGATATGATCATTTGCCACCGCCTGACCGCCCAGGACGATATTGCCGCACTTGAAGCGATACACCCGACATACATGCGCGAGGGGATAAGCGACCACCTGAAAAAGATGGGGATAGAGAAGGGAGTGGCACTTATTATTGATGATATATCTGAGGCAGCCCATCTTGTTAAAATGCGCCCCAGGAAATCCTGGCACGGTGGCGAAGAGCCAAGCGCGCTGGGGGGGTGAATAATTCATCTGTCGAAATCGAATTACTGTTTCCTCAGGTCAAAAACATACCTGCTTACTCTTGGCGCCACGTCGCCGCAATCCCTGTAAAAGTCGATCTGCCAGCCCAGTTCATCAAGCACTCTCTTGAAATGAGATATTTCAAAGTCCTTCTTGAAGGTATAAAAATGGACTATGCCGCCGGGTTTCAGCAGGGTGCGGGCTAGGCTTAGAAAATGATCCTGTCCATATCAGGAAAGGTCCAACACCGCAGAACAAAACGAGGATATCCTCGCCATCCTTTACTTCACCTGCGATCCTGCTGCGTTCAAAATACAGCTTCCCGGAAAAATATGTTCTTGCGATATCAACATTGAATAAGCAATCATTCTCTTTATGGATAGTAGTGGTCCTGTCGCCAACCAGTATTTCAAACTCTGCAGTACGTTTCTCTCCAGCAAGCTTGTTTTTTTTCAGGAGAACAATTTTTACATTCTTGCTGTGGGATACAAGAGCTTGTGCAATAAGATGTTTTTCTTCTTGCAGTTTATCTTTTAAAAGTTCTTGAAGTGACATCTGGACTTAATTGCAGGCATTGTGATCAATCGCTTTTTAGTATTTAAACCTAGAATGGCTGTTTTTAAGGTTTTTCCCAAAGAATGTGAGAAATACGGCAGGGGACGAAGAAATCTAATGAGAAAAATGCGTTTTACTTATTGATTTTCGGGATTAATGGTCTTCAAGCCTTCTTTTTCGGCAATAGAAACAAGCTTCTTATCGGCGCAAACAAAAATCGGCTTTGCATCTTTCAAGCCAATAGCTACCGCAAGCTGCAAAGCATCCAGAGTTCTCAAACTGTGTTTCAGAACCAGAGCAACGCTGTCTTTTATATGCCCGTCATCAAGCTCCAGAATCAAAAACTCCTTTATGGCATCTTGAAAAAATCTCGTCAATTTCAGCAGTTCCTTTTTCAGAATGATATCTCTTGACAAGGGCGCTTGTATCAAGAAAATAGAATTTCATAGCCTTTCAGCCCTATTCTCCACTATTTCCCGTGCCATAGATGCGCTAATTTTGGCAAGCCTGCTCCTGATCTCTTTAACATCGGCTGTTTCTTTTATGTTTTTCTGCATATAGTCTATAAGAGGTGATTTTTTCGCTTTAATAATCGCCAGCCGGATCGTAGCGTTCGCTATGCTTGGCGGCATATAACTATTTGCATTTGAGGCTGCAGTTTCCATAAATCTTACCAAGGATATATTGTACTCGCTGCTTTAAATACGTTTATCCGATTGTTTGGTGGTGCATTCCAGATGAAGCGGAGATTTTTCGTTATGTGACGAAATAGTATTTAAACCTTAGAAATCCGTTCACTTCAATTCTATTCCACAAGCGCGCTCGCCAGCATTATCGCCCTTTTTGCATCCTCTTTCACGCGCGATGTATCCACGAACACCTTATCCATCAGCACAGGCGCGCCGTAACCGTGTCCTCCTCCCAGGAACACAAGCGTCCTGAATATCAGATTTCCCGATATGCCATCAGGCGCGATAATGAAATTTGCCTCTTTTATCGCCTCTTCTATAAGGATGGAATAATTCGTTGCATTTATCCCCATATCCTTTAGTCGTTGCGTCACAGTTTCAGCCTCATCAAGTGTCCTGTCCACGGTCTTATCTCTGCCTTTGTCCTCGAACCGCCCGCCAGAGAGTATCCCGACCCTTGCCTCGATGCCAAGACGGTTTATGTGCTCCACTCCACGTTTCACAAGCTCGATCTTATCTTCTACCGAATTTCCCTCATCGATCCCCACAGGCGCAAGGAAAAATGGTATCCCATCTGCTGTTTCTATCAAAGCTATCCTGTATAATTTCTTCATTCCCAGCGAATTTTTCAATGCTGAAAGCGTTTTCGTGGCGCTTAGCGTTCCTCGAACCGCGCCGTCTATCTCTTCATCCACAAGCAATTGCACTAATTTTTTCGATGGCTCTATTGAATGGATTATCTCAAGTTCAGTACCTGTGGTTCTGATCTTATTTTCATCCCCCACGAGCACAACATCAGCATACTCTCGTGCATCATGTACGCTCTTGATAAGTTTTTCTGAAGCTTCCCCAATGCCAAGCCCTATTCTTGCATGGTTTGCCTTTGCTTTTCTCTCGATCTTTAAAAGCATGTTTATAAAACCTTTCCGTATATCTTATTATTTAGAGCTTCTTGCCCAGTTCCTTTGACCGCTCACACGCCTCGATGACCGCATCCATCATGGCTATACGGACGCCGCGGTCTTCAAGCACCCTGATGCCGCGTATTGTCGTACCGCCGGGTGAGGTGACCATATCCCGCAGTTCCCCTGTATGTACTCCATCTTCCAGCACCATTTTTGCCGCCCCCAGCACGGTCTGGGCTGCCAGTGTCTTTGCGGTTTTCCTGTCAAGCCCTTCAAACACACCGCCGTCAGCCAGAGCCTCAATTATCAGGAATATGTATGCTGGACCGCTCCCTGATAGCCCTGTGACAGCATCAAGGAGATGTTCGGGCAGTATTACTGTCCGCCCGATCGAATTAAATATCCCTATCGCAACGGCTTCATCCTCTGCAGTGACAGCGCTTCCTGAACACACGGCTGATGCGGCCTCAAGGACGGTAGCGGCAATGTTGGGCATCACCCTTACAACTTTTGTTCCTTTTGGAAGGGCGTTTTCATAAGTCTCGATCGAAACACCGGCAGCTATCGATATAATGACCTGTTTCTTTATAGAACCCTTTATTTCCTCAAGGACTTTCTGTACTATCTGGGGTTTTACAGCGATTATTATTATATCTGTATTCTGCACAGCATTGCAGTTATTTTCGCATGTGTTGATACTGTATGTCTTTTCAAGCGACTTCAATTTAGCTGTGTCCGAATCGCCTGCAAAAATCCTATCCGGAGTGACCAGTTTTGCATGAAGAATGCCTTTGATAAGGGCTTCACCCATCTTTCCGGTGCCTATAAATCCGATCTTTTTACCTGCTATTGTCATGTGAAAAAAAAATCAGGTCCTGGTAAGTTTCAGGATCGCAGCAGCTATATCTCCTTTTGTTTCAATGAGCGCTTTTTTTGCGTCAGCCTCGTTCGATTTTGTCTGCTCCATCACGAGTTTGATATCATCTTCAGGGATCTTCGCCTCGCGCGGCACTTCCTGCGGCGTCCCTACCACCTGATATGTCTTCATGCCTCTTGCGTCCATGATCGAAACTTCTGCGTCCTTAAAGATAATGTCTTTTTCAGGGGTTCGGATGATAACTTCTTCGACATTCTCTACTTCATTGATATCTATCCCCATCTGTTTCATCATGGATGCCATCTTGCGAGGATTTATGCCTTTACCAAGACCGGGAAACATCTATATCACCCGCAGCTTCCACACCCAGAACCGCATTCAATACCAGGATTATTAATGACAAAACCTTTTCCGTGATCATTATCTATAAAGTCGATCTTCAATTCTTCAATGTCTTCCTGAAGGTCCTTGCTGAAAATGATCTTTATACCATTACTTTCAAGTACATCGTCCTCTTTTCCAGGGGATTTTTCAAGGGAGAGACCATATTGCACTCCCCTGCATCCAAGCCCGGCTGCGAAAATTCGCAATCCGTGGTCTGTTTTATTTTGTTCTTCAAGTAGTTGCTTTAATTCTGACGCTGCTGCATATGTAATCTCGATCATGGATATTCTCCTTTTTCCTTCCTACGTTCTGGGAATATATAAATAGTTTGTAAAACATGGTGCTTGTAATTAATCGGAATATAGATAAAAAAAATAAAATTCAGAAAAGTTTATATATAATGAAGGTAAGTTTCATATAAGGTGATACTATGGAGACACTTAAAATCAGAATAAAGAGGCGTCTTGAGGTATACCTCGAACTAGATATTGATGGGATAAGGAAACTGGTATTAAACCTGCTCCTGAAACTAAAGAAGGTTACGGTAGACCTTTTATATAAGGAGATCAACAAGAAATTCAGAGTTTCATACAGTGCAGTAGCTTCGACCCTGGGTTATATCCATTCAAAACTAGGAATTCTGCATGTCTTCAAGGAGTCATATAAAACCCCAACCGTGTACTCACTAAAAGAAGAATATGTAGATATGATAAATAGTGCATTAAGTAAAAAAGTACCCGTCAGTTAA
>JBDROC010000048.1:0-6311 GCA_043810475.1 Methanobacteriota archaeon
GCATTTATGAAATCATCCCTCAACGAATTTAATTAATACAGAAGTCACGACTTGTATGACACTATAAAAAAAATTAATAAGTATCAAGATATCAAATGAATTGATACCTGCTCTTCAATCCATTTTAGGGGTAGAAGCGAGTAAAGAAGCCATTTATTGTTGCTTATTTATATAATCCAAGCGAATCATGACGCTATGGGAAAAAGCATACTATAAATGTATACGTTCCTTTTGCCAATCGTAAACATCATTGGCAAGCGACCTGTATTTGTTGCTGCCGCGCCGATAATCAGGTGCGCGCAAATACCCATCGAACAGCTTCTTATTCCCATCATAGAACCTGATCTCGCGAGCCTTTTCTAGCGCCGGGTCAGGATGGCGATCTGATCATTATTACAATTCATGGCTTCCAAACCTTGAGAAAATCCAAACGCTCAAAATCTTCGTCATTAGTTGCTATATTCCTGATATTCATTTTTTTCGCTACGGCTGCATGTGTTGCGTCATGGGGGAGGAGTTTGTACGTCTGTGCAATTTCAACAGCATCTTTGAATATCGCAGGTGTTACTCCAAATATTGTAAGATTCTCCATGTTTTGAATTTCTTTTATGTTTTCCCATGATTTTTCTAATGCATCAAGCTTATCTGGTTCTTTTTTCAATAGTCTTACTACATTTTTCATGGAAACATTCAATTTATTTGAGGCTTCCATAAGTATCATTTTAAAAAGAACTTCATCCAGCACCAGAGTTGATGTATAGCCCTTGATTTCTAAAGATTCTATCTTTTTTATAAAATCATATGATGCATCTCCAAAATCAGGGTCTTCGAAGATATCAAAAAGGAATATATTAGCATCAATAAAAATGGATGTTCCGGATGGGATCAAAGATAACTTCATTGAAGTTCCCATATTTCTGCCTTTATGATTTCATCTATCTTTTTTTTATCACTCTTTATAGACCCTCTAAGTCTATCTGCAACATATTCCGGATTGGCAATTTCAATGTGAGACGCCTTTTCCGTTATTGTTACTTTCTCTCCTATTTGTAATCCCAGCTTTCTCATGATATATTCAGGAATTTCTATGTATCTTCCCTTTTGTATAACTACTTCCATTTAGTTTACCTCTTTGATTTATTTCATATCGATAAATGGTTTGTTATCAATAAAAAATTATGCATGGATGAATCAGAATGTTTTTCTTCGGCGCACCCGCTTCCAGACTGTCGTTCATCTCGTTTACCCTGGCTTCCTTATACTGGTTTTAATTCCCCGCGGCAGGTAAAAATGGAATTTGAAAAAACCGCTGATGGTCTAATCGTTCATGGCATCGATCACACCCCCAGCAAATACCGGGTTGATCGGCGGTGAGATCAGTAAGGGCGAATGTTGTTGGGAGCATTTTAAATGCATGAGAGATACATATTGTTTCAGTCACGGCATACTCATACGTTGTACGAGGCCTATATATAGTGTTCTTTTCTAAAAGAGTTAGCAATAACATCAGTAATATGCATCATTCCAAGTTACCTCTAATGCACAATTATGACTCGAGCTTGGATCATCGTCATAAACGAACGTATTCTTCCCAGCATCCACCTTCGGCACCGTGCCGCTTATGTTGCCCGCTCTGCTGCCGTTTATTGACACCGTACCAACCTTCAATATTACCATGACATCGCCAGGATTAAGTGTCCCGTACCACTCCATTCTGGCATTGTCGCCGCACAGCCTTCTGACGTTAGCTGAATGTCAGTTGGTGATGATGTTACTGCCACTGTGGCTGAATCCCGTACTATACTGTATTCCCTTGCGTCAGCCGCCAGCATTGTTATTGTAATCTTGCTATTTTCTGGTTTTAGTATATCCAGTATCTTTTTGAAGCCCAGTGACAGTAACGTTATCTTCCTTTCTGGATGGAGTTTCAGGATTTTCTCTGTGTTGTCGAATAACACTTTTCTCAGGTTCAGGTATATCTCATCATTGCTGACATACGCAGCCTCTTACTTCCTGTAATCTCAAGCCGTCCGGTTCTCAGGTCTTCTAACAGCGCTTCCCCCTTCTTCTCGTAGTATTCCATCACTTCCGGTTTTATGAGCGCGCCATTTGAACCGCGCTGAATATCCCGCATCGCCAGCGCCGTGCTCTTGAACTTGCTGATCTTCTGTATCAACTGCGGTTTGTCGGCAAATGGTGTTGTGTATCTTCTGTATAAGGCTGCATCGATCTCTGCATCCACGTCTGTTATGATCTTGATTATTTCAGCATCGGTTATCACAGCTACTGCGCCGACGTAATTCTCTTCGAAAATATTTCTTATATCCTCTTGCAGTTCTCGTTATTGTTGATAAAAGGTCCACTCTTTCCGTGCAAAGTCTTACTATATTCCTAAAATATATTACTATAATTTTATTTTATTATTTCATGGTTAAATGAAAAAACTTTAAATACCCATACATAAATTAAGATGTACTAATTTTCTCATTTTTAGTGATGAGGTATTTGAGAGGTATTTGAAATGGACAATATGGAATATAAAGGAACTACCACGATCGGTTTAGTCTGCGATACGGGAGTAGTCCTGGCAACCGAGAGAAGAGCGACAATGGGGCATTTCATTGCAAGTAAAGACGCAAAGAAGGTCTATCAGATAGACGATCTTATAGCGATGACAACTGCGGGATCTGTAGGAGATGCCCAGAGACTTGTGAAATGGATGCAGGTTGAATCAAGACTTTACAAAATGCGAAGGGAAGAATCAATGACAGTTAAGGGTATTGTAAGCCTGCTTGCCAACATATTGAGCGGCAACAGGTACTACCCGTATTTTGTACAGCTTCTTGTTGGAGGGGTGGATAAGAACGGACCCGGAGTATATTCACTTGACGCCTTAGGCGGAATAATAGAAGAAAAGAAGGCTGTAGCTACAGGATCGGGTTCACCGATGGCATATGGCGTTCTTGAAGACAGGTACGTTGAAAATCTGCCAATTAACGAAGGAGTGGAACTTGCAGTACGCGCACTGCATAATGCAATGAAACGTGATTCAGCATCAGGCGATGGTATAGAAGTTGTGAAGATCACTTCTGATGGATATATAAAAATTGATGATGCTGAGATCGAAAGAATGCGCAAAGCATTAACATAATTTTTTTTTATTTTTTTATTTTAGAAGGAAAAATACGATGACTGTTGATGAAGTAATAACTGGATTAAAACATAAAATAAGAGCCAAACTTCCCGCTGATGTTACGATATCAAATGTGGATTTTGAAGGACCAGAGCTTGTTATTTATACAGAAGAGCCAAAAAAATTCGCAGATAACGGCGACCTGATCAAGGGTCTTGCAAAGGAGTTAAGAAAACGCCTTGTGGTAAGACCTGATCCAAAGGTGCTGGCTCAGTCTGATGAAGCCATTGCTGCCATATCAAAGATCGTGCCTTCCGAATCCGGCATCTCGAACCATTATTTCGATGTGGACACAGGAGAGGTCGTGATAGAAGCTGAAAAACCCGGTCTTGTAATAGGAAGGCACGGAGAGACGCTTCGTGAAATAACAAAAGAGATCGGATGGACACCCAAGGTAGTCCGCACCCCTCCAATGAAATCAACAACAGTGAACAACATTCGACAGTTCATGCGAGCCAATAAGGATGAACGCAAAACCATCCTGAAGACTATCGGCAGAAAGATACACAGGGACATCACATCCAGGGATAAATGGGTGAGATTGACAACGCTGGGAGCATGCCGTGAGGTAGGACGAAGCTGCTTTTTGCTATCCACACCTGAAACGAGGGTACTTATCGATTGCGGGGTATCTGTAAGCAGTGATGATAACGGCACACCTTACCTTTATGTTCCAGAGGTTCACCCTATAAATCAGATAGATGCAGTAATTCTGACGCATGCTCACCTTGATCACATCGGACTTGTTCCGCTTTTATTCAAATACGGCTATGAAGGACCGGTTTACTGCACGCCTCCCACTCGCGACCTGATGGCGCTGCTTCAACTGGACTACATAGACGTGGCAGCAAAAGAAGGAAGGAAGTCCCCCTATGAATCAGCGATGATACGTGAAGTGCTAAAACATACTATTACATTGAACTACGGGGATGTGACTGACATCGCTCCTGATATGAAGCTCACGTTACATAACGCAGGACACATACTTGGTTCATCCATAGCGCATTTCCATGTTGGGGACGGTTTGTACAATATCGCTTTCACGGGTGATTTCAAGTTCGAAAAAACTCGTCTTTTCGATCCTGCAGCAACGGATTTCCCGCGCATAGAGACGCTTGTGATGGAAGCTACCTACGGCGGTTCAAGGGACATGCAGCCCTCACGAAAGGATGCTGAGCGGCATATCACGCAGATCGCAAAAGAGACGCTTGAAATTGGCGGAAGTGTAATAATCCCGACATTCGCTGTAGGACGAAGCCAGGAAGTCATGATCGTATTCGAGGAAGCAATTCGTAAAGGATTGATACCCGATGTCCCTATTTATCTTGACGGTATGATATCCGAGGCTACAGCTATCCATACCACTCATCCTGAATATCTGAATAATGAACTCAGGAACCAGATATTCCATAAAGGAATGAACCCGTTCTTAGCCAAATGCTTCGTACAGGTTGACTCAAAGGAAAAACGGCAGAAAATAGTCGAAGACCGAGAACCTTGCATAGTCCTGGCTACGTCAGGCATGCTCAACGGTGGGCCTATTATGGAATACTTGAGAGCCTTCGGACCTGAAGAAAAGTTCACATTGGTCTTTGTAGGTTACCAGGCGGAAGGCACTCTTGGAAGGCGCATACAGAAAGGATGGAAAGAGATCCCCATGTCATCAGGAGGGGGAAGGACAGAGACCATCAAGATCAACATGAGAATAGAGACCGTTGACGGTTTCTCAGGTCACTCTGATAGAGGTCAGCTTATGGAGTATGTGAGAAGGATGAGACCCCGGGCAGAGCATATCCTGACTCAGCACGGTGATGATAAGAACTGCATGGACCTTGCAAGTTCGATATACAGGAAGTACAAGATAGAGACACGGGCTCCAATGAACCTTGAGACGATACGGCTGGCTTGAGCGGATGATACTGTGATTGGAAGTCCATATAAAACTGGATTTTTAAATATATAACTAAAGTATATACACTAAAAACATGAGTAATCGACAAAGAAAAAAAATGTATAGAATATAGTATTCATCCAGACGAATAGAACGCGGATGACGCGGATTGCGCGGATTCACACGG
Organism: Methanobacteriota archaeon; assembly: GCA_043810475.1. Lineage (GTDB taxonomy): Archaea > Halobacteriota > Methanosarcinia > Methanosarcinales > Methanoperedenaceae > Methanoperedens. The sequence continues at coordinate 5,272 of JBDROC010000048.1, forward strand.
ATTTGAGGTTTCTACTTCTGATATTTCCTTTCTTTCATTTGAGAAGATCGCTCTTTTGAAATCTGGTTTTTTGCCAAAATTAAACAAAAGCCCAACTTGTTTATTGGTAGCTTTTAGATAATTGATCAATTGAGCCTTATTTTCGTCTCTCAGACCCTCAGCCGCTTTTATTTCTATATGATTATTTTATCTGTTATTTCTGAATACAACATAGTCTCTCCTTTTAAGTGGACACCGGATAATTCGATCCGCGCGCATCCGCGTCATCCGTGTCATCCGTGTTCCAATTCGTTTGCACTTTTATATACTCTGAGATAGGGCATTGTGAAAGTAATAAAATTTGAATTAATAATCGCTGCTATCCCAAAATGCTGTTATATACCCTGAGTCCCCGCTTACGTTCGCTAAAACTACGCAAATTGTCTTTATTGATACCTGCTCTTCAATCCATTTTAGGGGTAGAAGTAAGTGTGGAAGCCATTTATTGGTGATTATTTATAAAATCCAAGCGAATCATGACGCTATGGCTGAAGAATTACCGCACAGACTGATTCAATTATATACTTTTAAAGAAGATGTGGTTTTAGATCCTTTTTGCGGTAGTGGTACAACCTGCCTTGCAGCAGTAAAAGATGGTAGGCATTATATCGGGTACGATATTGAAGAAAAGTATGTGGAATTAGCAAATCAAAGAATAAAGCATTTTACGGGTCAGAAGACATTATTCGAAAACGAACTGCCTTCAATGTCCGTGATTTCAAACGAAAAATTATCACAGGAAGTAGTTAATAGTATTGAATTATAAAATATTACTCAGTATTCTTGTATTATTTCCCGCCGCTCATTATTTTTCCAAGGCTTAAAAGGAAGTCCTCTATTTTCTTCTTTACGGTCTTAGGCGCCTCTTTGGGTTCTATCTGGTCGGTTGATGATATCTCTTTGGATCCTTCAGTGTTGTTTTCGTCCGTTTTATCCATCAACAGATACCATGATAAAAGCTCGGAATAGATTATTATCCCGAGAAGAGCTGACCAGAGCAT
>JBDROC010000049.1:0-2379 GCA_043810475.1 Methanobacteriota archaeon
CGCAGGGGAAATGCGAAACCTTGAGTTTGATCTTATGGTGCTTGCCACAGGCATCGTCCCGAATGAGGGGATTGGCCAGATACAGCAATTATTGAAATTATCAAAGGCAGCAGACGGATTGTTGATGGAAGCGCATCCTAAATTGAAACCTGTGGATACAACCATCGACGGGGTGTTCCTTGCAGGTGTAGCTTCAGGTCCAAAAGATATCCCATACGCAGTATCACAGGGCAGCGCATGCGCAGGCCGTGCAACCATTTTGCTCAAGAACAAGAAAGCAATAACAGAAGGCATTACAGCAGTTGTTGATCCTGATGTTTGTGTTGGATGCCAGGTTTGCATACTTATGTGTCCCTTCCAGGCAATAAAGTTCGATGAGAAAGATAATAAGGCGAACGTAGTCAAAGCATTGTGTAAGGGCTGTGGAACGTGCGTTGCAGCATGCCCGACTGGCGCGCTTGAGCAGAGCCATTTCAAGAACAATCAGTTGCTTGCGCAGATCAAGAACGTGTTCAGATTCCAGGAGGTGTCAGCATGAACGCAGAAGCAGCATCATCAGTAGCGGTTCCAAAGACTGATGGCTGGGAACCCAAGATAGTGGCCTTCTGCTGCAACTGGTGCTCGTACGGAGGCGCAGACAGCGCAGGCATGGGAAGGTTCCAGCAGCCGGCATCGACAAGGATCATACGTGTTATGTGCTCTGGCAGGATAGATCCACTTCATGTTTTTAATGCCTTTCTCGAAGGCGCTGACGCCGTACTTGTTACAGGCTGCCACATCGGGGACTGCCATTATGTGAACGGCAATGATAAGACCAAGATCAAATACAAGTATCTTGAAAACGTGGTGTACGAGCTGGGTATTGAGAAAGAGAGACTTCAACTTAACTGGATATCAGCAAGCGAAGGCGAGAGGTTCGCGAATTTCATCCGCGATGTGACAGCGCAGATAAAGAAACTCGGTCCAAGTCCTCTGAAACCTGAGGGGGTGGTGTAGATGCAGAAAGGAGAAATGTATGTTGGCTGGTCAACCAAAGAGGATGTAAGAAAGCGCGGAGGCTCAGGCGGTCTTGTTACCTCGATGCTTGCTGCGGCGCTTGAGAAGAAGCTTGTGGATGCAGTTGTGGTGCTAAAGAAGATCAACGAGTTCGAAGCTGTTCCGATAATCACTTCTGATGTGAACGAGGTTCTGAATTCTGCGGGTTCCCTGCACTCTGTACCAAGCAATTTTGCAAAGCTCATAGCTGACAGGAACCTGAAAGTCGCTCTGCCTGCAAAGGGATGCGATGCGCGCGCCATAATCGAGCAGGGTAAACGCAATGCGATCAATCTGGACAATACATTCATTGTAGGTCTTAACTGCGGCGGATCGATGCATCCTGTTGTAACGCGTGAGATGCTTGAAGTGATGTATAAGATAAAACCGGAAGACGTCCACGGTGAAGAGATCGAGAAGGGTAAGTTGATCTTTGAGACAAAGGACGGAAAAGAACATGCTATCACGATTGACGAGCTTGAAGAGAAAGGATACGGAAGGCGCGAAAGCTGTCGTTACTGCACGATAAAAGTGCCAAATAATTCCGATATCGCTTGCGGCAACTGGGGCGTTATCGGAGACCTTGTGGGAAAAGCCACATTTGTTGAGATAAATTCAGAAAAAGGCGCAAAGCTCCTTCAGAATGCCGTTGACGCAGGATTTGTGCAGGTGCAAAAACCTGATGAGAAGGGAGTTGCAATTCGCGCAAAGATAAAAGGCGTGATGGAAGACCTTGGAAAGAAGTGGAAAGGTAAGATATTTGTTCCAATGGATAACAGGCTTGAGTTTTTCAGGAAAGAACTTGAGCATTGTGTAGACTGCGGCGCATGTAAAACAGTTTGTCCCACCTGCTCGTGCGGTGATGTTTCAAAATGCACCGAGTACCATCTGCGTGCTGATGCGTATAAGATGTCCATGTACCATCTCGTTCGGTTCACCCACCTTGCGGATGCTTGCATAGGATGCGGGCAGTGTACTGATGTATGTCCTGTGGATATTCCTCTAACAAGGCTGTACAGGATGTTCGCGAACCCGATACAGGAGCAGTTGAAATACGAACCAGGGATGGATATGCGAAAACCGCCATATTTCGAGGTGAAGTTAAATGAGTGAAGATCATAGTTTTAACAGGAACCAGAAAAAGAAAGAAGAGGGCAGATTAGCTCCTGATTTATTTGGTTCATTGGGAAAAGGGATGTTACCAAAAGATCACATAGAGACACGGGGAAATTCTTCAGGATTAACTCCTCTGAGTTTTGGTATTGATGTTCGCAATAGGATTATGGATAGAAATCCTGTAAGTAACGGATTTTCTACCACAGAGTTCACAGAGAACACAGAGAT
>JBDROC010000050.1:0-5988 GCA_043810475.1 Methanobacteriota archaeon
CTGATGGAAAGCTTGGAGGGCAGGCGGCAGTACCGGGCGTAGCAGGCACATGGAAGAACCTGACAGATAACGTCAATGCAATGGCTACAAGCCTGACTTCGCAGGTGCGGGATATTGCCAAAGTAACTATAGCAGTTGCGAACGGCGACCTTTCCCAGAAGATCACGGTAGAGGCAAAAGGAGAGATCCTCCAGTTAAAGGATACGATAAACCAGATGGTTGACCAGCTTAACTCATTTGCAGCAGAAGTAGCGCGAGTAGCTAAGGAAGTAGGTACTGAAGGAAAGCTGGGCGGACAGGCTGAAGTGCCGGGAGTAGCAGGAACCTGGAAGAAACTGACAGAGAATGTCAATGCAATGGCAACAAGCTTGACTTCGCAGGTGCGGGATATCGCCAAGGTTACCACCTCTGTCGCGAACGGCGACCTTTCCCAGAAGATCACGGTAGAGGCAAAAGGAGAGATCCAGCAGTTAAAGGATACCATAAATAAAATGGTTGACCAGCTTAACTCGTTCGCAGCAGAAGTAGCGCGAGTAGCTAAGGAAGTGGGAACTGATGGAAAGCTTGGAGGGCAGGCGGCAGTACCGGGCGTAGCAGGCACATGGAAGAACCTGACAGATAACGTCAATGCAATGGCTACAAGCCTGACTTCGCAGGTGCGGGATATTGCCAAAGTAACTGTAGCAGTTGCCAACGGCGACCTTTCCCAGAAGATCACAGTAGAGGCAAAAGGAGAGATCCTCCAGTTAAAAGATACGATAAATAAGATGGTTGACCAGCTTAACTCATTTGCAGCAGAAGTGACGCGCGTAGCTAAAGAAGTGGGGACAGACGGGAAACTTGGAGGGCAGGCAGTCGTAGTCGGAGTGGCAGGAACCTGGAAGAACCTCACAGAAAATGTTAATGCGATGGCTGCAGGTCTTACCTCGCAGGTGCGGGATATCGCCAAGGTTACCACCTCTGTCGCGAACGGCGACCTTTCCCAGAAGATCACGGTAGAGGCAAAAGGAGAGATACAGGAGTTAAAAGACACCATAAACGATATGGTGGACAGCCTGAACAATATTGTGGGAGATATAAACAATGTAATGTCCCTTGTGCGAGAGGGCAATCTCACAAGAATGATAGAGGTACAAGCCTCAGGAGCCTACGATGCCATGATAGAGGGCATCAATGGTACGATCGACAGCCTGAGAGGAATTGTGGCAGAACTTACCGAGGCAGGTGTAAATATCGGTGGCGTGGGACAGAAGATGCTTGGTGCAGGTCAGGAAATGAACACGATGGTGACGCAGCTTTCGGATTCAGTTGAGCAGATAGCTACAGGCGCAAAGGCGCAGGCTCAACAGATAGGTGAAGCTTCAAGAGAAAGCGAAGGAGTGGGTAAAACCGCTTCGAGTACGCTTGTGCAGGCTGAAGGCATGAATAAGGTATCTGAAAGCGCTATTTCAACAGTGGGCGCTGGAACAAAGACCATGGCTGAGACCACAAAATATACAGACCTGATGCTTGAAGGTTCAAAAGAATCAGTGAGCAGGATAGAGTCACTCAGCAAGAGCAGCGAGCAGATACAGGAAATAGTGGACGTGATAAGGGATATTGCCACGCAGACCAATATCCTTGCTATCAATGCAGCCATAGAAGCAGTTCGGGCTGGAAAGCAGGGCAAGGGTTTCGCCGTGGTCGCTGAGGAAGTCAAGACATTATCTGCTGACAGCAAGTTACAGGCTAAGAAGATATCTACGCTTGTGCAGGCTGTGATGAAAGAGACCACAGATACTGTGCAGACTATCAAGACCATGGCTGAGAACGTGGACATTGGAAGACGTTCCATCCAGGAAACTTCCACGAGCTTTACAGAGATATCCAAATCCATCCAGACAGCATCAGGCATATCCAAGGATATTTCAGTTGCAGCGGCTGACCAGAAGAAGAGCATAGACGCAGTATCGCAAAGCCTTGATAAGATAAGCGGCATCGCAACAGACACTTCAACTTCATCAGCGCAGTCTGCTGAAAGCGGCAAGCGCCTGATGTCAAAGACGCAGGAACTTAATTCCATTGCAGTCGCGCTTGCTGAGATGTCTGAGAAATTCCAGAAAACTGTAGAGCGGTTCAACATCTCTGAGACTGCGCCGCTGCCAAGACGAACTGAACCGAAGAGGTTTGAACAAGAGAAGCCTCTGGAAACAAGGAGGGCTGTTGAAACAAAGAAGCCGGTGAGGATCGTAAAGACTGCTAAAGCAAGGGCGGGAGCAGCTTAGAGAGGGGGATATCATGCCTGAAAAAATAGTATCAGAAGATGAAACCGAAGAAGTGGAGAAAGACCAGTTTCTGGTCTTCTCCATCGATTCGCAGGAATACGGGATACAGGCGATGAATGTGCAGGAGATATCAAGAATTATGCCTACGACTAAGGTACCCAATGCTCCGTCGTATATAGAAGGCATCATGAACCTGCGGGGAAAGCTGGGGTCTGTTATAAATTTTCGCAGGAAATTCAGGTTTGCAGAGATAGAGTCTGACGAGGATACCCGGTTGATCATAGTAGAGAGGACAAATTTCCCGACAGGGATAATCGTGGATTCTGTGGCGGAAGTTATCAGGATACCAGAAGAAACTGTGCAGCCCATGCCTGAAAACAGCAGGACAAAGGTTGTTGAGGATTACGTAAAAGGCGTGGGAATGCTGGAAAAGAGGCTCATTATACTGCTCGATGTAAACAAGATGCTTGATAGCGATGTGGTGGAAACTGAGGCGATCAAGGAGGCGATAGGCGACATACAGAAATTGAAAAAACAGACCGCAGAGAAAAAGGAGGAAGATAAGGACACGAAAATGTTAGATCATGAAATTAATGAACCGGAGATCAAAGAACCGGAAATTAAAGAATTAAAAGTAAAGAGGAAAGGAACAAGAACTAAAAGGGAGGAATGAGGATGGTAAATATTCTAATTGTGGATGATGCTTCTTTCATGAGAGGGTCGTTGAAGTACATAGTTGAGATGGGAGGACACCAGGTTGTTGGTATGGCTAAGGATGGGAACGAAGCCATTGCGATGTACAAACAATTTAAACCCGATATCGTTACCCTCGATATATTGATGAAGGGAATGGACGGCATTACTGCATTGAAGAACATCATGGAACTTGACCCTAAAGCAAAAGTGATCATGGTAACAGCGCTCGGGACGGATGATAAGAAAGAAAAGTCAAGCAGTCTTGGAGCTCTGGGGTATATAAGAAAGCCCTTCAAGCAGGTTGAGATAATAGCTGAGATTGAAAAAGTGATGAAGATAAAATAAGATGATCCATGCACTTGTGGCTGATGATTCCAGTTTCATGCAAAAAGCGCTCACGCATATCCTGGAATCGGACGGGGATATAAAAGTCATAGATACCGCATACGACGGGAAAGAAGCGCTTCGGAAAGTAAAGGAGCTTCGTCCGGACGTTGTGCTTTTAGATGTGGAGATGCCTGTGATGGATGGGCTTTCCACACTTACGCATATCATGGCTGAAGTTCCCACGCCTGTTGTTGTGATCAGCGGTATTAGAGACCCGACGCTGGCAGTCAAAGCCCTTTTTCATGGAGCCATTGACTTTATCCCGAAGACGTCCGGCGAGATATCATACGATATCGAGGAACTGAAGCATGAGATAATCGTCAAGGTAAGAACGGCTGCAGGTGTGAACGTGCAAAAAATGGACTTGATCCGTCCACAGGGATCCTATGTCAAATTACCAAAAAAATTCATACCAAAGGAGGCTGTTATCATCGGGGCATCGACCGGAGGACCAAAAGCAGTAGCTGCGGTGCTTTCTTCTTTTCCTCCAAATATTTCAGCATCGGTCATTGTTGTACAGCACATGAGCCCTGAGTTCATTCCTTCATTTGTTGACCTGCTAAAAGGGAAATGCCATCTTGATATTTCTGTTGCGAAACAGGGCAATATAATGCATAGCGGCAAGGTATTTGTCTCTCCTACCGAGTGCAACATTTCCATAATTCAGGAGAATAGTGTAAAGAGAATCAAGATACATAAGACTGCCCGGTTTTCCATGTCCTCTGCCATAGATTTCACGATGCGCTCAGCCGCAAAAATATACGGGGATAATGTTATCGGGGTGCTGCTCACAGGAATGGGTACTGACGGAGCTCTGGGATTGAAGGCGATAAAAGACGCAGGGGGCAGAACAATAGCCCAGGATGAGTCAACATGCGTGGTATTCGGTATGCCAAAAGCCGCGATCTCGCTTGGCTGCGTGGATGAAGTGCTGCCGCTGCCGCAGATCGCCGGCGCTATAATGAGGATGATATAATGCCTGAAAAAGATAAACTTGACCTGTCAATGTTCCTTGGGGATTACTGCAATGACGCAAAAGAGTACTTCGGGGAGATCAGCACTTCGCTGCTAAACCTGGAGAAAGACCACACTAATGTTGAGAACTTAAACGAGATATTCAGGGCATTGCACACGATAAAAGGCTCTTCCACCATGCTTGAGTTCACAGACATTGCAGAGTTCGCCCATCAGTGCGAAGAGCCGATCGACATGATGAGAAAGAACACGCTGCCAATAACGCAGGAAACAATCGATGTCGTGTTCGAGGCTGTGGACACGCTTGATGCGATGGTGAAGCAAAGATGCAAGAAAATAAATGATAAGTTCGATTACAGTGAAGCGGCTGATAAAATAAAAATGCTTATCAGCAACGAAGCTCCGGATAAACTGGAGGCAGTCGAGACAACCAGAGCCGCAATACCGAAAATTCAAAAAATCGAAACAGTACGAGTGCATGTGGATGTCCTTGATTCCCTTTTCAACCTTGTCGGGGAGCTTATATTAAACAAGAACAGGTTGGATAACATCACTTCAGGGATCGAGAATAAAGAACTGAAGTCTGTGCTCTCATCTATGGATCACATCATAGCTTCGCTGCAGGAGAATATTTCAGTTTCTCGCCTTGTGCGGGCAGAAGAGATCTTCCAGAAATTCCCAAGGATGGTCAGGGATCTGGCAAAAGAGCGGAAAAAAGAGGTGGATTTCGTAATAGAGGGCAGTGAAAATGAACTTGATAAATCTGTCCTTGACGCGATCGGGGAACCGCTCATTCATCTTATAAGGAATTCGATAGACCACGGCATTGAGCCCCCTGATATCAGGGAAAAGGCAGGAAAGAAGAGAACCGGGACGGTGAGGCTTGCGGCAAAGAGGGCTGAGAATAATATCATTGTCGAGGTCGGGGATGACGGGAAGGGGATGGATATGGCGCATATGAAGGATATTGCGATCAAAAAAGGAATTATAAAACCAGAGGATGCGGAAACCATGGAAGATAGCGATATCATGGATATCGTTTTCAAGCCCGGCTTCAGCACTACTGAAAAAGTGACCGGCGTTTCAGGAAGAGGAATAGGGCTTGATATTGTGAGGACTGCGATCAAAAAGCTCGGAGGCTTTGTGGAGGTGGCTACTGAAATCGGCAAGGGTAGCAGGTTCACGCTCAAGCTTCCGCTTACCACGGCGGTAGTCCAGACTTTGCTGGTGAGCGTTGGCGAGCATGTGTTCGTTCTGCCTTCGGATATCGTTATCGAAACACTCGAGATCACATCTGATGACATCAAAACAGCGGGACAGGATACAGTGCTTGTGCTTCGAAAACAGGTCCTTTCATATACCAGGCTGGCAAGTGTGCTAAATATCACCACGGAGGAAAAGCCAGAACGCCAGGTTGCACTTATCATTCAGAGAGGTGATAAATTCATGGCTTTAGGTGTGGATGCTGTGCTTGACCAGACAGAAAATATCATCAAGCCTTTTGACCCTCTTGCAGCGAAGTTCAGGGGTTTCTCAGGGGGCACGATACTCGGAGATGGGAAAGTGGCGCTGATGCTTGATATACCTGGTTTGATCGGATTTGAGACCTTAAGAAAAGAGGTGTATTCGATATGAAAAAGATAGAACTGAATGAAGAAGAACTGGG
>JBDROC010000051.1:0-3600 GCA_043810475.1 Methanobacteriota archaeon
TGATCCTTTTTATCACGACCTCTTCAAAAACGAACCTGAAGACAAAATAGATGATGGCAAGAATTAAAAATGTTAGAAATAATTTTTGCAGATAGCCGCTGTTATATTTATTATATGCGAACCATAGCAATACAGAAACAATCAGCCACATCAGGAAAATTAATTTTTTTCGCATATGAGATATATTAATTGAGACCACGCAGTTAAATATTTTTCCGCTGATGTCCATAAAAACATCATTTGATATGCATTCAATAGTATTATGTACTCGTAACTAATATTATCAACTGGGAGATGAAAATGATCATGAAATACCTTTTCGGAGACACAACGGATTTCCCCCCTCAAAGAGATTTTCTCAAGCTGCTGGACAATTTTACTGATACCAGCGTAAAGGCGATATCCATCGAAAATAACGTTTTTGAACTCAAAGAAAAAATATTAGATAAGCGACGATATAAAAACTCAGTGCTGGATGAGATGGACATCTTTCTTCTAACACTTGAGAACGCAATTTCAGATGCTGTTTCAAAGAGCAAAGAACAGGAAATTATCATTGAGTATGCGGATAAGAGCAAAGAATTTCTCAAGAAATTCATTGAAGATGGTAAAGATAAATTATCAGATGAAACACTCCAGAAAATCGACCAGTTGGAAAAACAAGTAGATGAAGCTGATAAGGAGAATAGAAAAACACTGGAATCTTTTTTTATCCAGGATCCTGTCAATATTATTAGTAAAAAATATAGTCTTAAGGCTACTACAGAAGGCTATTCTTCAAAAGTTCAGGTTTCTTGTGAAGGCACAATTACCTGTGTATTTGAGATCAAATCTTCGGAAATCCCTTTCTGGGACGGTCATGTTAAAGCCTTTGATTTTGTCAGGGGTGTTGAGATCCCTGCACGAATGAAAAAACCTTTTCTTAAAAAGGAAGAAGTGCCCGATATTGTCAGGATCGATGATTATTTTCTAACTGACCTTGTTCTTTCAGGAAAAGAACTTGAAGTGGTCTTAAAGAAAAAGCTTGACACCCAGGCTGAAAGGTTCAGATTAAAAATGGATTTCAGTGATGAATTCGAAGTTGAAGTATTCCATGCTGAAGAAAATGAAGTCGAAAAAAATATTCAGGCAGTAGCGGAATTGAAAAGTGCTCTCAACATTTTGAGGCTACGTGAGCTTGGAGAAAAAATACTGGTGCGAACGAACGATCTATATCCAAAAAGACAAAGGTTAGAATATATACATTTGAATGGCAAAGATGTAATAGAAGAGAATATCGTCTTTGAACTCATGCAAAATGTCGCGGAATTCTTCGCTCCGATCATTGCTGATATAAAAAAACACAGTCCTTATGGAGAGGAACTCTCTCTAAAAGCTGAAGATGAAAAAGGGGATAGAACCGAGATATATCTTAAAAAGTCAGTGGTCATCGATAAGCTCGATGCGATAAAGGATAAAGGGAAGAAGTTATCTGAAATTTTAGGTATAGGGTAATGAGATAAAAGTACATGGAGGGATTAGATGTTTGAAAAGGTATTATTTCCAACTGATTTTTCAGAGTATGCCCAGAAAACACTGGAATGCATTGGTGATATTCCAGGTGTAAAAGAAGTGTTGCTTCTGCATGTGGTCGATACGGCTCACCTTTCAAAAAAGGGATTGGTGCAAGACCTCTATATTCAGGATGCCAGGATCCACCTCAATGAACAGAAAAAGCATCTTGAAAATATCGGGCTAAAAGTCAAAGTGAAGATAGAAGTGATAACAGGGGGCGATGTTTCGCACGCGATCATAGAAATCCTGAATAAAGAAAAGACTTCTCTTGTTGTAATGGGTGCTCACGGAAAAAGTCTTATCGAAGGGATCCTTCTTGGAAGTGTTGCCACTGACGTGTTGCGCTATGGAAATTCACATGTTTTGATCATGCGTCATAAATTCGGTGAGCGGCATGGAGCTAAAAAATATGAAAAATTGTCCCCGGATGTTTTTTCAAAAGTGCTTTTACCTGTTGATTTTTCTGAGCCTGCAATGGAAACGATATCGCTAGTCAAGGATTTTAAAGGGATCGGAAAAGCCGTACTTGTGCATGTTGTTGATAAAGGAGAAACCCAGGAAGAGATAGATACATGTATTAAAGAGGCAAAGAAGAGGCTTGAAGATATCGCAAAAGACTTTAGAAGCGAAGGTATAAAGGTCAAAATACATGCTCTTGCCGGGAGTCCCTCAGAAAGCATCATTTCATTGGCAGAAGAGGAAAATGTATCACTTATAATAATAAGTACCCTCGGAAAAGGAATGTTCAGGGAACTGCTGCTCGGAGGTACAGCGCGTGATGTGGTCAGGCGGACGAACAGGTCTGTTCTGGCGGTAAGAGCCAGGAAAAGATAAAGAACCTTCGTAGAATAGATTTTTTATAGTTTAACTTAGATATTTTGGAATAGAAAATCCCCGATCACAGGAAATAGTATTACTCACTAACATGACTGAAATATTATCTTCAGTAGAATTCCAGATGAGTCTGCTTTTGTTCGTAGCTCTGGCAGGGTATCTTATCGCATCCAACATAAACCAGTCAGCAGTGGTGGGGATCATCCTGGCAGGTATCGCTGTAGGACCAAGCTGGCTGGGGTTTGTGACCTATACGGATTTTGTTTCAAGCCTGGCGCACCTTGGGGCTGTTGTCCTGCTTTTTACTGTGGGACTTCATTTCAAACTCAAAGATATAACAAATTTCAAGAACTTTTGGATCGCTTTAATAGGAATAATAGTCCCATGGATCGCGGGTTATTATCTGGCGATGTATTTTGGTTTCAGTTTTGGCGGCTCTATTTTCATTGGAACAGCCCTTACAGCGACTAGCATAGCGATAACAGCAAATGTTTTAAAAGAGATGGATAAATTGCAGACAGATGCAGCAAAAGCGATAATTGGCGCTGCGATTATCGATGATGTTCTGAGTCTGCTTGCCCTCTCAATTTCACAGGAGATCGTATCTGGTGAGGTCTCAATAGCATTAATACTTGTAACGATCATAAAAGCGGTAGGTTTTCTTGTCATCGGCAATTTTTTTGGAAAATTCCTTGCGAACAAAGTTATAACCAGATTGGATAAAACCAGGACCGTGCAAAAATACCCGGAGTTCATTTTTATTTTTGCCATGATGGTCGCATTTTTTTACAGCATGACAGCTGAGCTTATAGGACTATCGGCAATTGTGGGGTCATTCCTTGCCGGTGTTTCCCTTGAAGGTACGAAATTAGAACGCGGCTTGAGTTTTAGAGAAGGGGCTGAATATCTTCAGATAATCTTTGCCTCTCTCTTTTTTGTTTCTCTGGGGGTTCTGGTCGACCTGCATGAATTAACAATGGACCTAGTGTGGTTCTTAATTCTGTTGACCGTTGTTGCTATTTTGACAAAGGTTATAGGCTGTGGAATTCCTGCAAGATTAAATGGCATGAACCTGAAAGATTCTCTGATCGTTGGTTTAGGGATGTCGCCCAGGGGGGAGGTCGCAATGATAATAGCTTTAATAGGGCTGAATCAAAATCTGATAAAACAGGATACATATATAGTTCTGATCTTGATGAGTCTTTTGACAAC
>JBDROC010000052.1:0-2072 GCA_043810475.1 Methanobacteriota archaeon
TCGGAGGATATATGATGTCCCCTCAGCAAACCGCCTGAAAGGTTCCTGCTTTTGCCTCCTCCATGATCTTCATTATAGAATCAATATCCACAGCCCCATTCAGACGTTCCCGTACACATTTTATATTCTCCCTGTTCTTAAGGAATCTCTGCGCTTTTAGTTTCAGATCGTTGAATGCCAGCTGATCATATCTGCGGCAAAGTTTTACATACTCAAAAAAATCATCCAGGCGTTCATCAAAAGTCCTCTGGGGAAGCAACTCGCCTGTTTCGAGATAATGCGATATCCTGTGGAATATATACGGGTCACCGATCGCGGCACGACCTATCATGAGCCCGTCGCATTGCGTATAATGAAGCACATGACTTGCTATTTTTTCATCACGGATATCCCCGTTAGCGATAACAGGGATGGATATGGCGCTCTTTATGGTTTTTATTGTTTCCAGGTTTACCTTTCCAGAATAACCCTGCTTCTGCGTCCTCCCGTGTACTGTAAGTGCAGCAGCCCCGGCTTTTTCGATAGTCTTTGCAACCTCAATTGTCCTTTCAGGGCTATCCAGTACCCTAATCTTTGCTGTTACAGGCACATCCAGCGACCCTGTGAGCCGTTCAATGATCTCCCTGATAATGCCCGTGTTCTTAAGCAGCGCACAGCCGCATCCGCTCCTGACGACATCCTGAGCCGGACAGCCAAAGTTCAGGTCGATTATATCGGGTTCATATATTCTCTCAAGAATAAGCGCTGATCTTTGCAGAGTATCAGGGTCTGAACCCATCAACTGGATACCCATCGGTCGTTCCTGTGCTGCGATTTTACCAAAAGCTATGCTTTTTGGGTTTTCCCGCACGACCGCTTCGCTTGATATCATCTCTGAATAAACCAGAGAGACGCCGTATTTTTTGCACAGCAGCCTCAACGGCAGGTTGGTCATCCCTGACATGGGGGCGAGAACGAGGTTTCCGTGCAGGTTCAGTTTTCCGATTTTCATAAACTATAAATACTTTGTTCGCATATATACGAATTATAGTGGGCAGGATTAACTATTTTTACCACCACCCTCAAACCTGCCCACTACCTCCTATTGAAAAAATTATTTTTCAGTCTTACTCCCATTCTGTATCTGTGCGATCTTCTCTTCAAATTTCAGGTTCACTATTTCATTCAGGTGCAGCCCCACTTCGTCAGGCGTAAATCCGAGCGCAAGCCCGAGAAGCTGGGTAAAATGAAGCACTGGAATATCATAATCCTTTCCAGATTTTTCAAGCTCCACCTGTCCTGCATCATACTGAAGGTGACAGAAAGGGCATGCATCAATAATACAATCAACTCCAGCCGTTTGTATCCTGTCAAGCTTGTACTCGGTCATCATGAACGAGGTTTCAAGCATCGCGGACCGTACACCTCCCCCTGCGCCGCAGCAGCTTATCTTACCTTCGTACGGAACGCTTGTCGCGCCCGTAGCCTCCACAAGCTCATCAAAGAATACGGGGCACTCAGAGCTTCCAAGCTTTCTTTCTCTTGTAGGCTTGAGAAGGTGGCATCCATAATGGGCAGCAGCCCGTATTTCTAGAGGCGTCTCTGTTGGATCGCCCAGTTTATTCACGCCAATATCAGTGTGGAGGAACTCGATTATGTGCCTGACTTCGATCGTGCCCCTGTATTCTTTACCGATCTTTTGGAGGTGGGAATTGACCTCGTTCCTGAGTCCTGTGTCGTTTTTCAGGATATTGTTTGCATCCATGAGTGAACTGAAGCACCCATTGCAGACAGTCAGGATGTCGGTACCTTTCTCTTCAGCTAGCACGAGGTTTCTTGAAGCGAGGGTGAGCCATGTGATCTTATCGAATGAGCGGTAAATACCCGGAGCAGGGCAGCACGCTGCCTTCTTAAGGTCGCTGCATTTTATCCCGAGCCTTTTCAGGACAAGGATAGTGGCTTTTTCAATGCCTGGATAGCGGTTAGGGATAAGGCATCCAGTGAAAAGAGATAATTTCTTCATCTTTTTACCAGCTCGTCGAATCCTGTTGATCTGAGAAGTATTTTGACTTCCTTGCGGGCTTTTTTCCAGG
>JBDROC010000053.1:0-10100 GCA_043810475.1 Methanobacteriota archaeon
TGTATTTGATTTTTGAGCGTTTGTAGCTTGGGCTATATTCTTTTTCTCTTTTTTGTTTATATTCAATGATGCTTTGGAGAATGATTTTTTCCTGAGTTCAGGTTTTATGGTTTTGAAATCTTGTTGTTACGATGGTATGAGCTATCAGCCGGTTGAAGTGGCGAGGAAATGTTTTTCATGGGAAACTCCTTCATTATTTTTATCGCGCAGAAATCCCCGCACATGGTGCATGGTCCCTCGTGCGGCGCCAGTTCTCTTGCCCTCTCGCTGTCGAGGGCGTATCCCATCTGTCCCTCCCAGTCAAGCTCAGCCCTCTTTGCCGCAAGTTCCCTGTCCCTTTCGCTGGTTCCGTATTTCACCGAATCCCCGATATGCGCCGCTATCCTGAAGGCTAGCAGACCCTCCCTCACCTGCTCCGGGCCTGGAAGACCAAGATGCTCAGACGGTGTGATGTAGCACAGGTAATCCGCCCCGGCGCCGCTTGCAATGCTTGCCCCTACGGCCCCGGCTATATGGTCGTATCCAACAGCCACGTCAGTGGGAAGAGGTCCTGCCACGAAAAGCGGGAACTGAGAACTTTGTTTGTGGAATTTGACGTATTCTGCTATCCTGTCAGCACGGACATGCCCGCCAGTCCCCTCGATCATAACCTGCACGCCAACTTCACTTGCCCGCTTTGCAAGCTGAACGTTCGTTCTTATCTCCTCAAGCTGCGCCCTGTCCCGCGCATCGTGGATACAGCCGCTTCGCATGGTGTTCCCGAGAGAGAGCACGATGTCGTGTTTTTTCAAGAGTCCCAGTATCTTATCAAAATTCTCCACGAACGGATTTTCTAATCTGTTGATCGTCATGTAAGCGCATGTAATGGAGCCGCCCTTTGATACCACACCCATTATCCGTTCCCTTTCTTTCAGCATGGAGAGGGTCTTTTTGTCAGTGCAGTGGAGCACAAAGGAGCTTATGCCTTCCTCTGCCTGGCGGACAAGGTCTTTGAGTATATCATCTTCGGTCATGTTCGAAAGTCCTGTTTCCGCTGCAGTCTGGTAAATCGGGACTGTGGTCAGAGGGATTGTGGTATTCACAAAAATCATTTTGCGTATCTCACTTATATTTCCACCCATGGAGAGGTCTGTAAGTGTGTCAGCCCCGTATTTCTCTGCTATGCAGGCTTTAGTCACTTCTTCCCTGGGGTCGATCTTCAGAGAGGAGGTGCCTATATTGACGTTCACTTTTGTTTTAAGTCCTTTACCGATGCCCACGGATTTCCCATCCCGGCACATAATAATAGCGCTTCCTTTCGCTATACTTGAAATCAAATCCAGGAGGTCGATACCTTCTGTTTTTGCGATCTTGTCCATCTGTGCCGTGACTTTTCCGTTCCTTGCATGCTCGACCTGTGTTTTCATATTCCAGCCATTTCCAATATATTTAGTGTATATTCATGAGTCCCTATTGGCATGATGTGCACGCCGTCGCATACGCCCTTCAGTTCTTTCATAATGTCCGCAGCTATTTCAATCCCCACAGCCTCCGGCTCACTGGTTGCCTTTATCCTCCTTATCATATCACCCGGCACCTTTACACCGGGAATATTCTTGTTGAGGAACTGCGCGCTTTTTTCAGATCTAAGAGGTATAATGCCTGCTATTATTCCTGTTTGATTCCAGCCCGCATCGTGGATCTTATCCATGAACTCCGAGAACCTGCCTGCATCAAACACAGCCTGTGTAATTATAAAACGTGCGCCTGCCTTTATTTTTTTCCCAAGTTTCATGAGAGCGACTTCGGTCAATTCCGTATTTGATACCGCGCCTGTAAAGAACTCTGTTTTTCCTTCAAGACAATTGCCTGACAGATCAACTCCGCTGTTGAGGCTTGAGATCGTGGTCAGAAGCTGCACAGAATCAAGATCGTACACTGGTTTTGCCCTCTGATGGTCGCCCTTTGTGGGGTAGTCGCCCGACATAACAAGTAAGTTCTTTATTCCAAGGTGTGCCGCGCCAAGAAGCTCGGACTGGAGCGCAAGTCTGTTCCTGTCCCTGCAGGTGAGATGCATTATGGTCTCAAACCCTTCCTGCGACAGGGCGCAGCATGCTGCAATAGGGCTCATCCTCATTATCGCGCGCTGGTTATCTGTGACACAGACCGCATCCACCGCGTCTTTTATCATCCCTGCTTCCTTCATCATCCCGTTGATATCAGTCCCTTTTGGAGGGCTTATCTCAGCAGTTACTATGAATTTCCCTGAGAGCAGCTTTTCCCTGAAGCTCATTCCCTGCGCCTCCTTTTTGAATGATCTTTCGGTTCATGGATATCCCTGAGAACTTCAAGCCTTCTGAGCGACTCAAGCCTCTTATGAATTTCATCCCAGACACATTTTCGCTCATCCACCTCGCATTTTCCTTCCACCGAGCCGCCGCACGGTCCGTTTTGCATGCCCTTGGGGCACTGACTGACAGGGCATAATCCCCCGAAGACCTGGATATCACAATCCCCGCACATACCGCACTGCTCCTTTACGATCTCATCCCCGCATACACCTCCCAGTGATTCAGTATCCAGAGCAGGATAGACCAACTGTTTCGCATAAGCTGAGAGAACTGATACACCCCCACCACAGGACATAACAAGAAGAGCCTCTGCCTTTTCAATTTCTGGATTCTGTGAGAGCACTTCATCCCAGGAGCTGATACTGCAGGCTGAACTCAGGATAGTCCATCCCACGACATTTTTCCCCGACCCTCTGAGTTTCTTTTTCATCTCCAGCACCTCAGGCTCCCCGCCCACGTGCTGCTTTTTTGCACATTTTCCGCAACCGATAATGAAAATATTCTGCTCTTTAACGGCTTTCAGGATATCTTTAAATTCCTTCAGTCTTGAGATTATCATGTGTATTTGAAAACAGCGTCGTGGTTCTTTTTGATCAATTCGTCAAGTAGAAATGCGATTTGGGGGAGTTCTCTCACCTGATGACTTATTTTCCGGATCAACCGCTCTATCTGGAGGCTGGTGCCTGTTATCATCAGGTCAACATTTTCCGCTTCATGTGATACAGCCTCGTGCGGCAGCGCCGCGTCCCCGCCCCGTGCAAGCATCTCCTGTTTTATTATCAGGGCTTCTGTCGTTGTGACATTCTTGAGCAGGATATTGTAAAGAACCGTCTTTTTTTTCATGACCTGACTTCCTTCCGGGTTAACGCCGATCGAAGACATCACTCGTGCGCCATCTTCCTGAACTCGAATGTCAAGCAGTTCAACTTCAATATCGGCTGAGCTTGCTGCCGGAATCCTTGCTCTTGCGCGCTCTGCCACACGAACTGCATCCACGGTGGGCGTAACATCATGTGTGCGTATTATGTGCGCGCCATTTCGCACTGCGATCGCAGTGGCTGCAAGGCTCCCGTAAAGTCTCTCTCCTGCGGGTTTACCAAGCGTCTCTCCTATAAAAGATTTCCTTGATATCGCAGCAAGGATGGGCTTCCCAAATACGCGAAGCCTGCCCAGTGAGTCTATGGTCTCATAATCGTAAATTGGAAGCTTCAGGGGTGTCCATTTTCCGATAGCTGGATCTATAATTATATTATCCTTATCAATCCCCATTTCCTCTGCCTGTGATATTATTCTTCCAAGTGATGACATCACGGCATCCATGCCAACAGGGTCGCCGGGGACTTTATTGCTTGCCATCAGTATGACAGGGCAATTGTGGTCCCTGGCAGTTTCCACCATATCCGGATCATTTGTAAATCCACTCACATCATTGATAATATCTACCCCGGCATCAAGCGCCTCATCTGCAATATCAGAGAACATAGTATCAATTGAGACTGGTACTGAGATATCCTGAAGTTGTTTTATCGCGGGGATGAGGCGCGAACGCTCGTCTTCTTTTGATATCTTTTGAGCCAGAGCCCATGTTGAGCGCGCCCCTACATCAATGAGGTCTGCGCCCTCATCTATCATTTTAAGTGCAGCATCAAGAACAGAGTCTATTTTAACCACAGAACCCGAATAAAATGATTCCCTGCTCAGGTTTATAACTCCCATTATTCGCACAGGTTGATGGTCTCCCACTTTCAATCCTGCTAGGATTTTATCTATCACGTTTTAGTCTAATACCTTTTAACTGCTCATAAGGTTTGTGTATTTTTGCAGTCCTTCAACTCACGCTCGATCATCCTGGGATGTGTTATCTGAATTATTTTTTCAAGGTTCACCACATCCTCAGTATTATATCTGATGAGCGTTTCAAGCGCTTCGCTGTTACCGCGTTCGTATCTGTTCCATAGCCTTACTGCATCAAATCCTGTTATCCCTGCAGTTTCATCGCTCCTTCTCATCCCGAGCAATGATTCGATCTTCTTAAGACCGCCACAGTATCCTATTTTTTTAAGGGGATACAGCAGATCGATATGAATGTGATTAAAGGTTCCCGGGAACTCACGCTCAATAAAAGGAAGGTCAAAACGTGCTCCGTTAAAGGTAATTAACTGTTTATACTTTCCAAGCTCTGCAGGCGCTTCATCAAGATCTATCCCCCGGATATATGTTCTGGTCTCTTTCCCGTTGTAAATCCCGATCATGGTTATTCGGTCATTCTGCGGCGAAAGTCCCGTAGTTTCAATATCCACATATGCTGTTTTTTCTTTGAAATGCCGGTACGCCCTCCACTGGAGGTTGGTTGGGATTCTCCTTGCGAAATAAATGTGGTTCCCGGAAGACAATTGCTCGATGGATTCCTCAACTTCTGAAAGCAAAATCCTGTTTTTAGTCCTTGGCAACTTTATCATGTTATGGTTTTTCAGGTAATCTTCCCAGCTTCTTATGCCGCATTTCCAAATCTTGCGCTCAGTAGTAGCGCCGATATTTGGAATGTGAATATATGTGTTCTTTAGCATATCAATCAAAGGAATTGATCCTGTATTCCATACTTGCAAGGTCGACAACAGTGGCTTTTGCGGGCATGGGCTGGAGATTCATCCTTTTCTGGAACTCTGTCTGGCTCTGCCATGTGCCGCTGTTTATTGTGAGCACGTTCTTGTACCTGGATACACCCACTGTGTGGACATGACCGCAGTGAAGTATGTCGGGTACCGGGTCTATGACGAAATGGTCTTTTTTCTCAGGCGCGATGGAAACCCTGCCTCCATATATTGGTGAAAGATGCCTGCACCTGAGCATCGAAGCCATGGGTTTTGCCGGATCGCCGTAGGAAAACCCATGAGTACCTGCAATAATGTCATCCATCGACCTGCCGTGGTAAATAAGCACCTTCACGCCCCCGATGTCCACCATTGCAGGGTTCCCTACGAACGTAATATCGCTCCTGAAAAGGCAGGTTATTCTCTCTGGAAAGCATGGCTGGGGCTCTGCCTGCCTGACAGCGTCATGGTTTCCGGGTGAGATGATCATTTTAATGTGTCCTGGAACTGCATTCAGGTATTCGGCTGCCTTTGCATACTGTTCATAAATATCAAGTATCGCAAGCTCTCTATCCTGACCAGGAAATATCCCTATACCATCAACCACGTCGCCCGCAATAATGAGATAATCGATATCATCCCCGAGCCAATCTACGAACCGAAGCCATGCATCTTCCAGGAATGTCTTGCTTCCAACATGGATATCAGAAATAAATACTGCTTTTCCTCTGGCATTCTCCCCTGCGAGTGAGCTTTTCTGTGTGTTTGGGATATCAGGACGTATCATACTATTAGCGAACATAAGAGAACCGTCCCCTGAAAGTGTTCCTGTCACTCCTATTACTTCATCCATGAGGAGACTGCCCGCCATTTCGAATAATTCCTTGTCTTTTTCTTTATGGACTAAAACCGGAATGGTGCCCGTGCTGTCTTCTACCTCGATAAGCCTGTGTCCGTTGGTTGTGGTCCTTTTATCCAAAACCATACCTATTACGGAGAGTGGTTCCCTTGTATCCATGTTCCTTTTCTTCAGGCTCTCCACCGGTCTTGCGCTTATTCTTTTGCGTAGCATGTCTCCGAGCAAAGTATAACGGTCTTTGAAATACCCCACGAAATCAGCGTATTCCCCTATGCAGGTGGACTGGTTAGATATATCCTTGAGAATTGTGACCGACGGAGCCCCAGCCCCGGATTTTATGACTGTTGCAGCAGGGGCGCTTCTGATGTGTTCTGCCCCGACTACGAGAACTGAACCGTCAATGGTTCCCAGTACCCTGTGAATAAATTCCGGTGAAGCGCCTAATTTTAACATGTCCAGCGCTTCAGGATCGACCTGGAATCCGGAATCTGCAAATATCTGTATTATCTCGCCAGTCTCCATGCAAAGAGCATATATGTTTTAAGTGGGATAAGATTTTTCCCCGGAAACCTTTATTATTTCACGAAGGGTTTTATCCCCCATGTCACTCCTTGAAAAAATAAGAAAATTCTACCATAGCGACAGCTTCTGGGCAGGCCTATTTAGGGATGTTATTTTTGTTATAGTTGTGGTGGCTATTTTTGCCTCAGTATCACGCGTGGTGTTCGGGCTCTGGACGCCGATGGTTGCAGTCGAGAGTGAGAGCATGGTCCCTCATATTCAGATAGGGGATATTATTTTCATGGAGAACGTCGAAAGGACAGGTATAATTACCCAGAAAGATGGAAAACAGAGCGGGTACACCTCATTTGATGATTATGGAGACGTGATACTGTACAAACCTTATGGAAGGGAGGATAAAACCCCTATAATCCACCGCGCCATGTACTATGTTGAGAAGGGTGAGCCCATGTGGAACGGTGGATCGCCGGCCCCTCATGCAGGATATATCACCAAAGGGGATAACAATCCATCTTACGACCAGAAAGGGAGCATCAGTTACTTGCAGCCTGTGAAAAAAGAGTGGATCACAGGTGTGGCACGCATTAGCCGTGTTCCTATTCTTGGTTGCATTTCACTTGCTGCCAGAGGGAATCTTGCATGCTTTCAAAATTAGGCATACAGTTTTGTCTGGCTGGGGGGTTTGAACCCCTCAAGCTGTTTTAACCTGTAGTCCTCAAAAAGCACTCTACTTGTGCTTTCGGTCGGGACGCTCAATGCAATTTCTTTTGTCCTGCCGTACCTTCCTTTACTTACCACTGTGGCGTTGAGAATGCCAAGCATATCCAGCTCTGAAATCAGGTCTGTCACACGCCGCTGCGTAAGTATGTCGATCCCTATAATACGGCACATCTGCTTGTAGATGTTATATGCCTCACCGGTTGTGATGTTACTGTCACCGACATTATTTAGTATGACAGCGCTTAGCAGAACGAGCTTCGACTGTGTGGGGAGGGTCTTTACCACTTCAACGATCCTGTCAGTCTCTATTTTGTCCTGCGCCTGCCTCACGTGTATTTCAAGGACTTTAGCTGATTTTGAGCGCTCTGAAATTTCCCCTGAAACACGTAAGAGATCAAGAGCTCTTCTAGCGTCTCCATGTTCCTGTGCAGCGTAAGCAGCGCAGAGTGGGATTACGGTTTCCTCAAGAACATTGGATTTGAAAGCCGTTTTAGCTCTTTCCTGTAAGATGTCCCTGAGCTGGTTTGCATCGTAAGGGGGGAATATGATCTCCTCTTCCCCGAGAGAACTTTTTACCCTGGGGTCAAGGAATTCCGTGAATTTCAAATCATTTGTAATACCTATAAGGCTGACCTTCGCCTTTTTGAGGTCTGAATTTATTCTTGTGAGATTGTATAATACGTCATCCCCTTTATCCACAAGCTTGTCAACCTCGTCCATTATTATTATTGCAATGCGCCTTTCAGAGTCCAGCGCGTTCTTGAATTCAGTGTAAACGTGATCGGTCGGCCAACCGGTCATAGGAATCTCTTTATCAAAATGCCTGGCAAGAGATGCCAGCAGCCTGTACTGAGTATCCACCACCTCGCAATTTATGTAGATCACCACACTCGGTATCCCATATAATTCTCCCGTCCTTTCAAGCTCCTTCCCTACATGTTTTGCAACAGCCGTTTTTCCTGTACCTGTTTTTCCATATATCAACACGTTCGATGGAGTTTCCCCGCGCAGTGCAGGTACTAACACTGTTGCCAGTGCCTTTACCTGATCGCTTCTATGTGGAAGATAATCCGGTGTATATGTCGACCGAAGAACGTCTCGGTTCTCGAAGATATTTACTATAGTAAGCATATCTTCAAATATTCCTTTTATCGTTATCGTTCCGTTATCCAATGCTTCGACCCTCCTTAACACATTCTGCAATGGAAGGATAGGTATTAAGAGTTTTGGTGATGACCCCTTTATTTCCGATGGAAAGACCGTATATCCCGACTGATCTTGTGAAAGTATAAGGTTTCCCCATCTTTGTTTTTTTCTATATATTCTTTATATGCATGGAGAATAAACCCGGAAGTTTCCATATAACCCCCCTGTTTCAACTCGAATGAACCGCACAAGACCCTACCCCTTCATTTCGTGTGGAAGTCGAAAAACCAACTGACGGTTGATGATAGATATAATCCTTAAAACCAGTGTGTTCTGTTTTGAACTTTATAGTATATAAATGGTTCTGTTTTGAGTTAATATATATATACTATTTAAATTAATATGTAAACTGTTTAAATTAATATGTAAACTGTTTCATGTAATTGCAGAAATTAATGCAAAAGTCAAACGCGAGGCACACCTAACCACAGTAGAGCTGCGATGTATAGCGATTAAGAATTAAACAAGTCAAGAAAAAGTCTATAGTTTTTCAGAAAACGATACGAACTCTCCAGAAGAAATAAAGGGGTAGGTTCGGGCAACACGTACCGATGATTATGAAACTATCTATCTACGGGGATTGTTTCCAGTTGACTGGACATGCCCCAGATAAGTGTTCTTGTATGAAGTGGAACGTTGGGATCATTCCCAATATCATCAAGCCTGGAAACAACCATTGCAGCTCTTGTCGAAGGAGGGTCTTTTTCATTGGAAAGCGTGTTTTTCATACTTTCAGCATTGCGTCTTATGTTCCTCGGGACAGAATCATCGTTGATGATACGGTCAAGTACCCCAATGCACTGCCTTATTACTTCGTTCGGATTTGGCGGCATGATTATGGCTCCATTTATATTACCTATTTAAACCATGTATATTACCTATTTAAAATAAGCCGTGCATAATTGAACTGTTGTATGAAAAGACTTTCGGTGATTCTAGATGTCAAAAATCGATGAAAACCTAAAAATGCAGAAAATCACAAAACTCCTTGAAAAGGGAGGGACCATGCTGGCACAATCGCATGATTGTGGAGCTCCCATGTTCAGGTTCCAGGGAAAAGTGTTATGCCCCGTGTGCGATCCAGGAATGGAGGAAGAAAAGAAGGTAGCAGGAGAGCAAGAGGCACTCAAAAGACGACTCCAGAAAGAGAGCATGCCAGAAACCCCTTCCAGGATACAGGGGGATAACGGTCAAATCGCTGCAATGACAAAAAAGAAGATCCAGGCGATAGCTGAGGGTCTTGAAAATGAGACCGACCTTCACAGGATCAAGGAGAAGCTGGAATGCATCGAGCTGGGGATAAGGATATTGAAATTGCTGGGGTGAGGGATAATGCTGGAATTTGATGATGGATGTGTGACAGTTATTTCTTCTTCTATTTCTTCCTCTTCTTCATTATATATTCAGACAATTTCTTCTTAAGCCTCATATACTCAACATCAGAAAGCCCGGTCGACGTAAGCGCAGAATCCCTCAGAAAACAGGGCTTTGTTATCTTGCAGCACCAGGACATGCTCCCGAAACATGTCCCATTCCCCGGCTCAAGGGGCGTCCCTCTTGTAAAGTCTATCTTGAGCTTCAGGAACTCTTTTGCGCTGATGCCAGCCTGCTTGAGGGCTACATGCAAAGCGCAGTCCTTTACAGGAAGGCAGCAGAAAGCAAGAGCCCTCATGTCTCCGCCTCCGCAGATGTGCTTGGGTGCGTTGTACCATCCGGTCATGGACTGGACAGCGCTCATCTCATCCACAAGATGGTCGATAAGACCCGGATATTCAAGAACACCGCGCGCTACAGAGACCATATCTGCACCATGCGAGAACATCTCTTTAGCACTTTCAAGATCAACAATAGAGTTGTTACCTATGATAAATA
>JBDROC010000054.1:0-2182 GCA_043810475.1 Methanobacteriota archaeon
ATATATAATTGTTCCGGACCTACGAAGTCTGGGGCAAATCGTGTTGATAGGTCCTTGCGGGAGAACGGCAACGCCAATATCTATGACCGTATAGACAACCCCAATGCGGTACACGCGATATCGCCTGACACTAGGGTTACGGCAACGGACAGCGGCATGCGCCATCGGATGAAGTTCCGGGTTAGTGTCAGGCTACAGCAACCCTATCTTTGTTCATTCCTTTCTTTATCTTTTAATGAGTCTTTCCCGGATCAAAAACACACATATCGCCAGCACTGCAACTCCGTAGAACACCTGGAATATTAGCTGGTATTTATAGGTAAACCAGCTCCCGATCAGTATTTCAATTGAAGTGTATATCTTGAATATTGCCAGTAATGCGAACAGCATTGCTATCAGGAACGTCCCCAGATAAAAATAATCCTCTAATTTTTCTCGGTTTATCACAATGATCTTCTCCTTAATGCTATTACCAATATCAGCGCAGCAATTGCCATTATTACCTCAAATCCAGGTTCCGTTTTCATTGTCTCAGCAGCGGCAGCCATCGTTGCTTCAGGAACAGGCACAGCGCCGCCCTCTCGCATGAACTTAGAAACTTCTATGTTCATCTTCTTCTCCTGGCTCTCTTTCGGTACTGTCTTTGTGGGAGCAAGCATCAGCGCTTTCTCCCATGTATTTACCAGAACATCCCCTTTCCAGAGTTCCACTACCATCATATAATTATAACCCTCAGGCACATCAAGCTGGACGCTTTTGACTGATGTAGCTTCACCTGCGATGACTCCTGTCTCTGATGCCTTTTTATCGGCAAGAAGGTTTGATTCAGCCTGGCGAGCCTTGACTATCATGTTCATGTTCTCAGAGGGTGCCGCCCATTTGTTCTCAAGGTATACATCAGACCTTATTGATGCAATTCCGCCTGATGCTCCTGCTACAATAAAATCTCGGATGACTCTCTTTCTTTAAATTTGCATCTCGTTAGAGCCGTGCTCATCAATGATGGAATCAAGCATGAAATACTTCTCGACGAATTTCTTGAGTTCCTCATCAGATATCGCAGATATACGCTTCTCCTCATTATACAATTTCTGGATATCGGCCTGGATAGCTCTCATGCGCCAGTCGTTCTTATCGATCTTCGTGTCCACATGCATCAGATCATTCAGCGTCTCCTCTATCTTGAACCGTATCACTTCCAGACCCGAAGAATCACCTATCAACAACTGCCTCTTCCCTCCAACGATCTCAGGCGGATATGGTTCATAAGTGAAGGGGTTCTTGATAACACCTGCAGTATGGATACCGCTCTCATGAGCAAAAATGTTTTTTCCCACAACGGACTTATTGCGCGGCACTCGTAAACCCATTTCCTTTTCCATGTATCGAGCGAACTCAGTAACAGATCGCAGATCATATTTCTGGAAACCTTCAATCCTTTGCATGAGGAATAACGCGATCTTCTCAAGCTCTGCATTCCCGGCCCGTTCGCCCATACCTAAGAAGGTAAGGCTTGACCAGTTGGCACCGTACCAGTATCCTGCAAGAGAACATGAAATGGATAATCCAAAATCATCATGTATGTGGGTCTCAATATTCTTTGTTCCGATCTCACGAAGACGTTTGACTATGTATGGAATTCCATACGGGTCCCCGACATCTGGGAACGGCAGACCATAACCAAGGGTATCGCATACCCGGATTATGCAATCAGGGTCGATCTCAAGAAGTTTCTTGACAAGTGGAAAGACAAAACCCTCATTGTCCGCGCGGGTCATATCCTCGATATGTGCCCTTGTCTTGAGACCATGATCAACTGCATACTGAAGCGCATCGGTATATTTCGTCTCTGCCTCTTCGCGACTTGCAAGTCCCATCTTATCGATAATATGAGAATCAGAAACAGACATCAGGATACCTGTTTCCTTTATACCGTCCATGCTCACTACGAAATCAATATCCTGTGTATTGGCACGCGCCCATCCTGTAACCTCAGGGAATTCGTAGCCCCTGTTAAGCATTTCTTTGACTGCTTCCCTATCGCGCTCGTTGTAGACGAACGTTTCAAGCTTTTCGATCCCGATCTGGTGAAGATATTCATAAATCGCCAGTTTGTGCCTTTTTTTCATCACTATCCCGGGCATCTGTGAGCCGTCGCGGATAGTGCTGTCGCTGATAAATA
>JBDROC010000055.1:0-5017 GCA_043810475.1 Methanobacteriota archaeon
TGCGAGGTCAAATTTATGTTTGCGGAATTTTATTATGGTCCTGAAAAATTTTTTATATCCGCCATGGTAAGGAATTATCTCATCTATGTGAGGGTTATTTTCAAAAAGCTCCGTGTTTTTAATATTAAAATGAGCGGTTATCCTTGCCTGAGGGTATCTCTCACGGACAGCTCTTATTGCCGGTGTAGAAAGTAATGTATCGCCTATTGCTGTTGATGAGACAACTAAAATGTTTTTAACCACTTCGGGGTCAAAATATTTTAAATCCGTCTGCCTTCCATCAAAGAATTTCACGATCTTTAGCAACAAAAACAGCAGGACATCAATTGGATTGATTCTCATTTTTTCTTTATCTTGAGGTATAGGCTTGAAAGAATTGCGTTTGTATATATTACCATTCTTTTCTTAAACCAGGCAACGCTGTCCTTAACTATTATCCTGTTTATTGCGAAGGGGTCAGAGCCTGTTTCAACAACTCCATGGTTTGTGGTAAATATGGCTTTATATCCAATTTTTTTTGCAACATTTACGGCAAGGTCATTATATTTTCCGTAAGGCCAGCAGAAGTACGGGCATGGACTGCCAAGCTTTTTTTCAATAATCTGCTGTGATTCTTTCAGTTCTTCCATGAGTTCTTTCTCGGACAGGCTGTTGCATTTAGCATGGCTTTTTGTATGTGAATAAAACTCAATCAAGCCGCTGTCTGACATTTCTTTAATAAGCTCCCAGTTGAGCACAACCTTATGCGATTCTCCTTTTTCTATTAGCAGTTTCAATTCCTCGTGCGTTGGGATGAGAGATGGAATCCTGACCGTATTTTCAGACGCATTTTCCACTCTGTTGGTGATTAAGAAGACCGTTGCATTGATTTTATATTTTTTGATCACAGGAAAAACATATATATAATTGTCAAGCCAGCCGTCATCAAAGGTAACAACTGCAACTTTCTGAGATAAAGTCAATCCGCCGTTTATGCAGGAAATGAGTTCGGCTATCTTTAATGTCATATAGCCTGCCTTATGCAAGTACTCCATCTGACCTTCAAAGACCTCCGGAGTTATAGTGACCATATCACCTTTATGGTGGTTAATATGATGGTACATTAAAACCGGAATTGGTCTCATTGAATTATGTCCTTTATGAGAGACAGATAAAGGGCATACATCCTTTCACACATTTTCTCTACCGTATAATCCTTTTCCACTATCTTTCTTCCTTCCATTCCCATTAATCTTGCTGCCTCTCTATCCTTCAGCGTCTTTATAATTGCCACTGCAAGCGCATGCGGATTGTCCGGCTCCACAAGATAACCGTTTACGCCATTTTTAATCACTTCACTGACACCGCCTACATCTGCTCCTATTACTGGCTTGCCCATTGCCATTGCTTCTATAAATGAAGTCCCGAGCGCCTCCTGAAGTGTTGGCAGCGCAAAGACATCAATGGATTTTAATATTTCCGGAATGTCCTTTCTCAATCCGAGCATGAAGACTTTTTCGGATAATCCTGATGTCTTTATCTTATTTAAAATATTATCCCTTTGCGGGCCATCCCCTGCAAATACAAAAACAGCATCCGGTATTTCTTTGAGGACTAAGGAGATAGCGTCAAGGATAATATGATGCCCCTTCTTTCTCCTTAAAATTGCTATTGTACCTATGACAGGGACATCTTTTTGCAATCCCAGTTCCTGCCTTAAACTGTCATTAACTTTCTCAGGATTAAATTTATCAGTATCTATGCCTGTTGGTATGGCGGCTATCTTTTCCGGAGGAATTCCTTTTCCTATCAAATACTGTTTTACATATTCGCTTACAGTGACTACTTTATGTGCCAGCAGGCTGTATGTAAACCTTGATGTTATGGGAAGCGCCAGATGCCTTGTTCTGACTATTATCGGTCTTTTTCTTGAAAGCCTTCCTGCTATGCCTGCAAGGAGGCTGTCCCTTCCGCTGTGAGTGCTTATTATGTCAATGTTTTCGCTTTTTATCAGTTTAAGTATATGACTTATTGCTAAGATGTCATAACTCTTCTTCATTCTGCATGTTCTCACTTCAATGACTTCTGCCAATGCACGTTTATCCAATCTGCTTTCAGGCTGGCACAGAATGATTGCACTTGCTCCTCTTTTTTTCAAGCCGATGCACTCCTGAAGCGTCCTGTTTTCCTGTCCTCCCCATCCTGTTGATGACTCTGTATGAAGTATGGTTAATGTCATGTTATAAGTCATTCACCTTTACACAGCTTATTACAAGCCGGCTGCCTGTCAGGAGCTCTCTGGAAGCCAGCCGTTTAAGCATCTCTGTCTTTTCCATATTTTCATTCTTATAAAAGATCAGTCCCGGAAGGTATAAAGCTTTTAGAAAAGGATATAACAATAAATTTTTCAGTTTTATATCCACAGAAATTACATCCCTTAACTCAAAACTGTTCTTTCTTATAAGCTCGAAAATTTCTACAAATGATGGGATATTGTAGATGAAATGGTCCCATTCTTTGTGCTGCTTAGTCCTGAACGGCTTGAAGTGCTGGAAATATCCTCTTCTCAAAAAATACAACCGTGAAAATATCGTAAGTATGTTTGGGAAACTGATTATAAGGCTGCCGCCTGTCTTTAATACCCTTCTGAATTCCCTGAAAAGTTTTTCGTGATTTTCTAAATATTGCAGTGATTCAGCGCAGAGCACAAAGTCAAATCGTTCATTCTTATACGGCAAAAAGTCATTCAGGTCAGCCCTTACAAATCGCTGTATGCTATGAGGATTGTCATATTTATCCATATAAAAAACCTGATGCCCCGCCTTTTCAAGCGCTCCGCCGAGCTCTCCTTTGCCGCAGGCTGCATCCAGCAGATATCCGCTTTTCTTGTCTTTCAGAAATTCGTATATAGCTTGATGAATCTTCTTCATTTATAAATTACCACTCATATTTTTATATATTCAGTTTACCTTTTAAAATATTTATAACCTCTTCCGTCTTCATCTCCGTAAGGCACCTGCTGATTTTAGTCCCGTCACATCCATCTTTCCCGCATGGAACGCACTTCCAGTCTTGTTGGATAACTGTATGAATCCCAAATGTCTGTATCCCATTCCTCTTAGGATAGGGAGTTTCTTCTGCTTGACCCACGGGGACAGTCCCGATTCTATCCCGATTTGTCGGGATAAATCCGGGACAGTCCCCTCGAAACTCTAAACTTTTAACTCTTAACTTTGAACTTTCATTATCCCAGGGCCCCCAGTGGAAGGCGCCGCTTGGTCCGAAGAGGGCGACGACAGGCGTGCCGACTGCCGCAGCAATATGCATAGGGGCAGAGTCTACGCCAAAGAATAAATCTGAGACTTCTGATATCGCAGCAATCTGTTTAATGGTTGTTTTCCCGCAAAGATCAACTAAAAGTGACGAATGACGAATGACGAGTGACGGGACTAAAGACAGGATTCTCTTCGCCTTTTCCATTTCCCGTTTGTCAGGAGCTGATGTAACGATTACGGTTATGCCTCTGTCAGTAAGCCAGTTTATAACCTCTGCCATGTATTTATCCCTCCAGCATTTGAAAAGCCATCTTGATGTCGGATGGACATGGACAACTTTGGCAATGCCCTCTGAAAATACACCCCCCTTAAATTCCCCCCTTATTAAGGGGGGACATAGGGGGGTAGTCTTTATTCTATTTATCCCGTTTTTTTCAAAGACCTTTTTGACAAATACCCTTGCGTCTTCAGGGA
Organism: Methanobacteriota archaeon; assembly: GCA_043810475.1. GTDB lineage: Archaea > Halobacteriota > Methanosarcinia > Methanosarcinales > Methanoperedenaceae > Methanoperedens. Next base: position 3,729 of record JBDROC010000055.1, read on the forward strand.
TAGATATATCCACGGAGAGATTGTCTGCTTTGATGCCGAGCTGCTTTACGGTATCAAGGTTTTGCAGTACTGTGTGCTGATTATCGTTTTTCCCTGCAAGGTGGGTATACAAGTATCTCTTCCCCCAGAAACCCTCTCTGATGTCATGCACAAGCCTGTATGCTGCGCCTGAGACAAAAGATATTATCGCAGCCCTGTCTCCTCCTGTGAGGTCAACTGCCATATCAAAGCCTTTCCTGCGTATCATTTTTAAGAATGATATTTCTTTTGTGTATCTGTGTACAAAATTCATTTTCTTAATGCTTCGGTCAAAGGCTATTATCTCGGTAATAAACGGACTTGTCTCTAAGACCTCTTCCGTACCGGAATTCACGAGGGCGGCAATATGCGCCTCCGGAAAATTTTCTCTTAATGCCCTGAATACAGGAACACTCAGAAGGACATCGCCGATATGACGGAGTTTTATGACAAGGATTTTTTTAATGCCATTAAAATTCATGACTTTAATAATAGAAATTTGTTTATACTATCACATTCCAGAGGTAAAATTATACCGTCGTGCTATGGGCTTGAATTATTAGAGAAAATCTTTTAAGGTAGATACATGCAAAGGGAAAATATCACGGCTAATTCAGGCAAAAACCAGAATCTTCTCGTAGAGTCGAGTCTCCGACAGGATAACTATCTGAACCAGCTTAGAAAAAGCAAAACCGGGGGGCGCTGACATGCTCAGGGCGATGCGCAAACACGCAAAGTTTTTCTATGTGTTGTTTTTTATTGTAATCCTCTCGTTTATATTCTGGGGTGTCGGGACAGTTGATAAGTCAACAGCAGTTCCTGTTGCAGAAATAGGGAAGGAAAAAATAACGCTTGAGGAATATGGGCGTGCCTATGACATGGCCGTAGACTTTTACAGGGATATATATAAGGAAAAGTTCAATGACGAGATGGAAAAGAAACTTAAACTCAGAGAAAAGGCGCTGGATTCCCTGATAGATGAAAGAGTACTGCTGATTGCAGCCAGGAGTATTGGCATGGCCGTGAGTGACGAGGAGCTTGAAGAGGCGATAATGAATGAGCCCGGCTTTACAAGAAACGGTGTCTTTGACCGGGATATATATATGAGGGTATTACAGGTTAACAGGATTACACCGGAATATTTTGAGAATATAAAGAGATACGAATTGATGCTCCTCAAAATGAAGAGGCTTATAGGCGAGGCTGTAGACCTAACAGATGATGAGAGCAGGTATATATCCGGAGATGAGCAGATTGCAAAGGCTTTCAGG
>JBDROC010000056.1:0-5585 GCA_043810475.1 Methanobacteriota archaeon
TTCGCCACCTCTGTCGTGGGGTTCCAGTACGGGTCAATTTGCACAACCGGTATCCTGGCAAGATGGCGCACTGAATCAGCCGGGAAATGCGCTCCGGCGTCGCCTGCAATTATCATCGCAGCATCTGTTTCTTTCCTTGTCAGCAAGTCATTAGCAGCGGTTTCACCCGGATTATAATACGGAGCGCCGCGCGAGAAATCCACTGCCGTGGCATAACCTGTCTCCCATGCACACACCTGACCGAATCCTGTTACGTTGTAGTGCCCGCGCATGGGCGTAATAACGAATTTGGTAAATGAGTTCAATTCGGTTATAAGAGAAATTGCATTATCGATATTCTTGTATCTGGATATGCTCTGCGTAAGCCCCATGCCGAAGAACACCGCGCCGAACTTTGCCGCCTTTAATGTGTCCACGAGTTTCACGAGCTGCTCTTTCGGGACGCCGCCAACTGCATCAGGCACTACCGCAGCCTGCCCGGCAAGTATAGCCCGCAGAGCAGAAAGAACCAGATAATCGCTGCCCTGCTCAACCTGCACATACTCATCAGCCATGCTGGCTGTATCGGTCTTTCGCACATCCACAACAATCACCTTGCGCCCCTTCCTTCCTTTCTCTATGAACAATCCCCTGGCGAACACAGAATACCGTCCCATATGCCGAGGGTGAGCCTGCACCGGATTACAGCCCCAGAAAACCACGACATCGGCGCGGTTCTTTACCTGACCAAGAGTGGCTGACGGCAGACCTTTCTCATGCACCGCAAGCGTGGACGGACCGTGGCATACAGTAGCAGTATTATCTATGATCGCGCCAAGTTCTTCAGCAAGAAGGATGCCTCTTTTATGGACTTCGCAAAAAGCAGAAGCCCAGCCGTAAAGAAGCGGTCTTTTTGAAACTGCCAGCATCTGGGCTGCAGCTTCGATCGCTTCATCATATGAAACTTCCTTGAATTCGCCTTTCTTATCACTGCGCATCATCGGGGCTTTTATCCTGTGGTGTCCCATGATCTTTGCAGCGCCGATCTTGCACGCATTCTTCACTTCGGTTATCTTATTATTCTCTACCGCTACAGTGATGTCATCGCACATGCAGCCGCAGAAAGGGCAGAGAGCATCGGTTATTACTGTCATTACTTATACCTCGCTATCAGTTCTTTCATTAAAAGTATCTTTTCGTTCGTGGCTTCTATCTGTGCCGGTATCCCCTTGAAGCCAGGCATTCCACATCCTTTAGTGTCCGGGTCGACCACTGCGTTCGCCCAAGGTCCCATGGGTATGAATGCCAGACCATCCGGATTGCCATTGTTTTCCTTCAATTTCACAACCACCTCACCGTGTGCGGTCTTTACTTTTATGTTATTCCCGGGTTTGCCCAATTGCCCCGCATCGTTTGAATTCAATTCACAGTATGCTGTTGCTTCCTGATAATCAGAAGAGGTCTTATTTTCAATAGTTACTCCCTGATTAATTGTTCTTCCAGTTATCAAATTTACTTTCAATGTCATCTCGTCCCTCTTTTTTATTGTTAGGTTGTAAATTTACGTACATGTTTAAAAAGTATGTGATTTTGTTCGACCAAATTTTTGTGTGAACAAAAATTTGTCATATACAACAAAATTATCCAAAAATCAATAAAATATTCTGGAAAAAATAAGAAAAGAAATTGAAAAAAGATAATCAGAACCTGGCATATGCAGTCTGTTCGACATGAACAGAATATACTTCCCGTTCTAATGTCAGGTCTATTTCTGGAAGAATATCCACATAATTTATAAGCTCATGGAATATTTCATGCCTTGGACTTACGATAATGACGTGAGCCGGAGGATGGATCTTTCGAAGCCTCCCGATCGCTGCGCTTGCTTCATCCGTGAGTGGTACGATGGACGCGGCTTCGCAACAGGTTCTCAATGGGCTTTTCATAACATGGATAAGAATATTATCCGCAAAAGCCGGTTCCAATCTTCTAGCTTTATCCGCAAAAGTAAGACGTGCATACCTTACAAGGTCACAAAGAGCGGTCTTAACCTTTGACATGTCATCAGCCCTTACCACTGCTAATGCATTAACATTTTCAATCTGTTTTTTAAATAAATCCATTTTTCCTTCCCATGCGATTATCTCGTAGCATTGATATAAACAATCGTATCACTATAGTACCACTAAGATACTACACACATACCAGTAAAACTCCCTGGGATTGATCAGAAAACAATCGCACGGTTTATATCATATCTGGAATGTATAACCGCCAATGAAAAGGGACTATCTATCATATTTCCCAAAAAGCTCATTCTACGCCAACCAGCTTGAAGCTATGGACGCGATTCATTCGGCTCTGATCAAAAAACAGGTAGTCCTGTTCGAAGGAGCCTGCGGGACAGGAAAAACCCTGAGCGCCCTTGCCCCTGCTCTCCATATCGCAAAAATTGAGAAAAAAACCGTTGTCATAGCCACAAACGTTCACCAGCAGATGGCACAGTTCATAGAAGAGGCAAGAGAGATACAAAAAAAGAACAATATTAAAGTCATCGTCCTGAAAGGCAAGATGCTGATGTGCCCCAAACCGAATATGGATTATGACACCTGCAGCCTGCTACGGGATAATACATATAAATTACTGGAACAGGAAAAAGACCTTACGCACCTCAAGAATGAGATTAAGTCAGTAAAAGACAAACAAAAAAGAGTGAAAGAAACGGGTCTCATAGAACTTCAGAGAGAATTGAGCAGGGAATCTGATAAATACGAAAGACAGCTCTATGACCTGCGAAAAAACTCATGTGACAAACTCCTTTCGCTGCTCAAGAACGATACTGATGATTTCCAAACCTGGCTTTTCACAGGGGTGCGCACGCCAGAAGAGGTTGCAGACTGGGCATTGTCCAATGATTGCTGCGGATATGAACTCCTTAAAAGGTACATGAAAGAAGCAGACCTCTTGATATGCAATTACCATCACTTCCTCGACGAGGATATCCGCACCAATGTGCTGGGATGGATGGACAAGGGTCTTAAGGATATCATAGCGATATTTGACGAGGCGCATAATATTGAATCTGCTGCACGCTCGCACTCCTCCCTCACACTCTCTGAACTGACAATAAACAGGGCACTTGATGAAGTTGAAGCAAATAAAGATACCTTGCCCTCGCAGGATATAGAGACCTTCCTTCATGCCCTTCTTGATACTCTTGGCGGAACGTACAATTTAATTCTTGATAAAAAGTTCGGTGAACGGGAAAGGATAGGTAAAGATTGGCATGACTTGAGGATCGCAGACCCCGAAGAACGCATGGATATGTTCAGGGCAAAGCTCCTTAAGGCTCTTGACAGGGCTGGAATAAAAAAGATCGATGAGACAATTGAACACATTCGAAGTCTTGGAGTAACCATTGATGCTTTCTATGAAAAACAGTTCATAGAAGGAAAAAGCCCGGTAAAAAAGATCTCAAGCAGCCTTGCAGCCGCTCGCTTCCTTTACGATTATATGAAATTCTCAAACGACAGCAGTTATTACCCGATATTAGGCGTAAGGCGCCAGAATAACGAGATATACGGGAGGCTTGAACTCTTTTCATGCATCCCGAAAAACGTTACCTCACCTTTATTTGACAGCGTCCATTCCGCTGTACTGATGTCAGCCACCCTTGCCCCCTTTGAGACCATAAAAACCACCCTGGGCATCGCGCGGGAGACATGCGAATTATCCTACGGTCTTACATTCCCAAAAGAAAAAAGGCTGACAATAAGTGTTTCAGTTCCTCCCCTTTTTGCGAAAGACAGGGACAACCCGCAAACAAAAGAGGTCATCACAAAGGTATTGAACGATATCATCGAACAGTCGGACGGGAATGTGTTAATATTTTTTCCGAGTTTTTATGAAGCCACACAGTACAAAAACAGGATCAAATGCAATGTCCCTGTCTTTCTTGACGAGGTCGGGGTTTCATCCCAGTCGATCAGGAACGAATTCTTTAGCCTTGGAGAAGCAGGAAAGAAAGCCGTGCTCATATCATACATGTGGGGAACGCTCACCGAAGGCGTGGATTATAAGAATGGAAGGGGAAGGACTGTTGTTATCGTGGGAGTAGGTTATCCAGCTCTTAACGACAGGACACGCGCAGTTGAATCTGCATACGAAGCCCAGTTCGGGCACGGCTGGGAATATGCCATAGAGATCCCCACAATAAGAAAGGTCAGGCAGGCGCTCGGAAGGGTGGTACGCTCACCAATGGACTACGGAGTCAGGGTGCTGCTGGACGGTCGCTATACATCCACCTCTTCGAAAAAATTGGGAAAATATTCTGTATTCGATATTTTTCCCGAAGAAGAGCGGGCTGAGATAGTCGATGTGGCGCCTGAGCGGGTAAAGTATTCGCTTATGAATTTTTTTAATGATATTAGAAAAAATAATCCCGAAGGTAAAAAATAAATTTTTATTCGACCTTTGCTCCAAAAGCGAATTTCCGCAGTACCTTATCCACTTTGATCTTTACCTTGTCCCCGACTTTTGTCCCTGGCACAAATATGACAAAGCCCTCGACTTTCGCGATTCCGTCACCCTGTTTGGCAATTCCTTCTATCGTTACATCATAAGTTTCCCCGGCAACTACCGGAGCACTTTTTTCCTGATCTCTCATCACAATTACACATCCTTGATTATTGATTAGAGAAGTTTCTAATCTGGTGGCATTACATCTTTAGAATATATAAAACTTTACAAGTCCGCTTCGGGTTGTCACCATAACATCATGAACCCGTTGAAGCCCAGATAGTCAGCCTGAGAAATGAAATTGACTCTAAATTCACAGGTCTGGATTATAAATTTGAAGCAATCAATACACGGCTTGATTTCATTGAAAAGAGGCTTGCTGTTGTATAATTTATTGAAAATAAAACTTGATGTATTATCGTTCTGAAAATTTTGATGCAATACTATCGGGCATGGTTGTTTAGGCTGAAGAAATAGTATTCATCAAAACGAAGGGGTTGCATCTATACCGATAACTCTGGGATTATCAAGATGTTGTCGCCGATCAGGATATGATAAGGTATACAATGCATATTTATGCGCTTCTCACAGGCGAAGATGGTTCCTGTGTTAAACTTTCACAGGCACTGGATGATGAAAAAATCACCGGAGTAATTTCAGTTACTACCCTGGCTGAATTGCTCATTTTCCTTGGTAAGGACATTTACAAGAAAAAAAACAATTGGTTTATATAAACTTGGCTCAATTTAGCAGCAATGTTCAAAACAAGGCTGCGCGATTTCATAATTACCGATGACGACTGGATATTCGCGGTTGCTGATTACTGCCATGATGAGGGTGTTCGTTCGATCCTGAGATATGTTCCAGACCCCAATGGTTCAAGAGGTGTACTGAAAAAATACCGCAAGTTCGACTTTGACGACTCATTCACGTTCATGAAAACTGCCCGTCCCGAATGGGTAAAGGATGTCCACGTCATACCCTGGGAAAACGTCAAACACATACTTGCCCCTGATAAAAGACTGCCTATTATAATGAAAGAACACCTGAAGGTAAGGGACATAGTGAAGACGCTAAAAAGAGGCGTG
>JBDROC010000057.1:0-7699 GCA_043810475.1 Methanobacteriota archaeon
CCTGAGTCCGCAGAGATGGCGGCAAGTTATCTTAATTCCATTGAAGCTGATGAAGTAGAGGTACATATAATAAAAGAAGATGGAACAAAGGCATTTGCCGAATTCTCAGGCGAGTTCTGGAATATGTCAGCGACAAAGTTCATACTATCAGCTGCAAAAACCAGACCAGCTCCGCCTCCACCCATTTCTTCCAGTGTTGAAGATCTGCCCCAGGAATCGCTCACTCTTAAAGAACGACTTGAGATGTTCCTGCGCTTTGAATACCCCATGATCTGGTTTACTTCCCTGGATGTAAAAAGGCATTACGAAAGTGTTTATGGAAAAATTAACCTCAGCACCGTATCTACATATCTGGCAAGGATGCACAGGGACAATATACTTGAGCGAAAAGGAAACCATAACCAGCGAGAATACAGGTTTATAGAACAAGGAAATTCTTTAATGAATCTGGAATATGCTTCCATAAAATAATAAATGGGTTGATGAGCTGACCCCTTTCGGGCTCAAAGCACCCTGGCGACACTTACATATGTGCCACTTCGCTGCGAATTGCGCTCCATGCGCTTTCTTTTGCACTCCGATTGGACGAGATTACAGTTGAACCATCTTCCTTTCTGACCTGGAACGGTCACGGGGCATTTACACCCTTGAAGTCTGGATCTTTATTTTTCCAGTCAGGTTCTTCTGTCAATCACCTGCTAGCTCATCATAGCGTGCACCTTATACAGCCGTATAAGGTAATGTGTTATATTAGTTTATCCTGATTAATAGTTTTCGATAACAAAATTGGTAAAAAACCTGATAACAAAGGATCACTTTTTTGAATTAACTCTTATTACAGTTGAAAACTGAATGTTTCGAACTTATCTTTGCGCCCTTTGCGTTCTCTGCGGTGAATAAATCCAAACACCTCAAATCACGCCAAGAACGCAAAGTGGACATAGAATAAGTAATAAATATTAGGTACTTAACTAAATTGCCATATTGGTCATGGTTCAATTTCGCTTTTTTCAAACACCATCATGCCTGTTTTAAGAAGAGCTGACTCATCACGCGTAAGTTTCCTGCACACCGACTTTTCTGCGATTATGGCACTGTTGCCTAGAGGATCCTCGATTACAAGTGTTATCTCATACTCTCCAGCTCTCGTTTTTTCAATATTGGAGAGGAGTTCCACAGCCTGCGCGGTCTTATCTTCCTCACCCCACCGCGTCACCATACCCAGTATCTCCTCCACCCTTTCAAGCACCCCTTCGATGTTCGAGATAAAGGATTCAGAAGCTGGTCCGGGTTCGATATCAACCCCGAGTTCCGGTATTCGTATGGTCCCCGACGTTGAGCGCACTACCCTTGCATCCAGATCGTCAATAGACCTGACCTTCATTTCATAATGCACAGGCTCACGCTGGGACAGGATCAGCGTGTCTGAGTACCTGAATCCGCAATCACAGATGGAAGTGATATGCATCACTTCCCCAAAAAAAGGAATATTATGAGGGACCCAGTTCGTTATGAGTTCTCTGTTACATAGAGGACAGGTACTTCTGGTGACCGTACACGGGGAAAGAATATCTTGATTCACTTTAACTTCTGTCTATCGATACGAACACTACGCGGCGTCACAATGACCTGATCTTCCTTCACCAGTGCGATATCACCATGCACATCGTTCACTACCTGTTTCAATTCTTTTATCGCCCTGTCAAAGAGAAGTTTATCGTGTTTTGCCGGCGATACGTCAATAAATACAACATTTCCTTCATATATCTGTTTCTTTAATTCAGGCATTATGTCAAGACCATTAAGTTCAGCCACTCGGACGAACATGCTGGCAGGTTCATCTTTAAAACCCTCTTCGAATTCTGAAAGATCAAGTTCCTCATACTCCTCAGCATCTGACTTCGGCTTTTTCCCCGATCCAAAAAGGTTTTCTATGAATTTAACCATGAAATCATCACATGCTCTTTTAAAGGCCTATTTCTATTTATCTATTTCTGTTCAAGCTTCCAGAGTTCATCGCCCACATAATGAACTGACTTTACTGCTTTACCAGATTTTCCCACCATATCTTTGCCCGGTATGAGAGCCTTTCCAATAGCAAGCGCTTTCCCGTGAGCTTTTTCCACAACGATCACAAGGTCACCTTCCCTGATGTCCGGGTCTGCCTCAACTATCCCCGGACCCATCACATCAGCTCCATTTATTATGAACCTTACCGCACCCGGGTCCACTACAACCTTTCTTCGCGAAGGAGCAAGTTTGAGCGCACCCTTTACCGTGGGAAATATCTTGCCCTCGATCCTGAACAGGATCGGTTCACCGTCAACGAAAATGAACTCTGCCTCATCAGTCTCGACAAGTTCGAGTTTCCGGTTCCTGAAAGCTGCCGTGTCCCCGAAAGCCTCTTCAATATCATTGATGAGGGCTTTTTCATCCGTCTTTCTAAGTACATTCCGTGATTTTATCTTCATGTGTCACCAATAGTTTTAAATATTCTCTTGACAACTCAAGGTCACTATTGTGTTAATGAATTAATAAACTTTATCAGGAGCATTCTATGGGAAACAGACCCCTCGACATTTTGAATAATGCATTGAATAAATCGGTATTGATCAGGCTCAAAGGCTCAAGAGAGTTCAGAGGTGAACTGCAGGGATACGACATGCATATGAACCTCGTACTTGCAAATGCCGAGGAAATAAAAGAAAACGAATCAAAAAAACTTGGTACAGTAGTTGTACGCGGAGATAATATCGTCTTTATCTCTCCATAATAAAAGGTGATAACAAATGTCAAAAGGTACACCCTCAATGGGACATCGCCAGCATAAGACACATGTGAAATGCAGAAGATGCGGTAAGGTATCATTCAACACCCACACAAAGATGTGCGCATCGTGCGGATTCGGAAAGACAGCACACATGAGATCATATAAATGGCAAGAAAAATGTGGATACTAAGGTGAGAACGGTTGCATGAAGAATGCGGCGTTGTAGGTGTTTCTTACAGTAATGATGCACCTTCTGCGCTGTCTATCTATTATGCGCTTTATGCTCTTCAGCACAGGGGACAGGAATCAGCAGGCATAGCTGTCCATGACGGCACCCGGGTCAGTAACCTGAAAGGAATGGGTCTTGTACCTGATGTTTTCAATCGTATAGACATCCAGAAATTAAAAGGCAGCGTTGGCATCGGGCATGTCCGTTATTCTACTACAGGCGGCTCAAAGATCGAGAATTGCCAGCCGCTCCTCGTAAGTTTTAAAAGCGGGACCATCGCTATTGCCCATAACGGGAACCTTGTCAATTTAAGAGAGCTGCGTACTGAACTGGAAAAAGAGGGGAGGATTTTTCTTTCTGATTCAGATACCGAGGTCATCGCCCATCTTCTTGTGAAAAAACTCATGCACAGCGACCTTGATGAAGCTGTCAGGGAATTGATGAAGCGCCTCGTTGGTTCTTATTCGCTCGTTATCCTGGTGGATCATACCCTCGTGGCTGTGCGCGATCCGCTGGGCGTAAAACCGCTGTGTCTTGGGCATATAGACAATGGTTATATGGTGGCGTCAGAGAGCGTGGCTATTGATATCCTGAATGGTGTATTTATCCGGGATATCGCTCCTGGTGAAATGCTGATAATAAAAAATGGCGAATATGAGAGCAAACAGCTTGTCAGGTCGAAGAACTCCGCTCACTGTGTTTTTGAGTACATTTACTTCGCGCGACCCGACTCTGTAATAGACGGTAAGCTTGTTTATAATGTGAGGATGTGGATAGGACAGACGCTTTTTTCTGAACATCCGGCAAAAGCAGATATTGTTTCCCCTGTGCCTGACTCAGGAATTACAGCAGCGATAGGTTTCTCAAAGAGATCGGGGATAGATTACATGGAAGGTCTGATGAAGAACAGGTATATTGGAAGGACTTTCATCATGCCAGGACAGGATATGAGAGAGACCGCCGTCAGGCTCAAGCTCAATACCATAAAACCCAACATCGAAGGAAAGAAGGTAGTGCTTGTGGACGACAGCATAGTGCGCGGGACGACGTCACGGCGCATTATCGACCTGATGCGAAAATCAGGAGCCAGGGAAGTGCACATGAGAGTGGCAAGTCCTCCGATAATATCGCCGTGCTATCTGGGTATAGATATGGCGACAAGAGAAGAACTTGTGGCTGCGCACAAGGCTGTGAAAGGTGTGGAAGCTGTTATCAACGCAGACTCACTTGAATTCATAAGTATCGATGGTCTTGTGAGTTCGATCGGGATACCGAGGGAGGACCTGTGCCTTGGATGCCTTACTGGAGCATATCCTGTTGAGATACCGGGGGAGCAGTGCGCAAGGAAACAGTTGAAACTGTCTGAGTTTTAACAGAAAACTAAAAAAGAGAGAACCGATATTAGAATACTGAGGCAAAACAATGGGTATAATAAAAAGATTGAAGATGAATTTTACCTGGTTTAAAAAATTTTTCAAGAAGAAGCGAGCAAGAATTGGTATCTATGGTCCTCCCAATGCTGGAAAAACAACACTTGCTAACAGGATAATCCGCGACTGGACAGGCGATGCCATGGGTTCGGTATCGGTGATACCCCATGAGACGCGAAGGGCGCGCAGGAGAGAGGGCGTGACAATCGAATCCAACGGCTCCTCCGTGACGCTGGACATCATCGATACGCCCGGGCTTGCAACTAGAATCGATTTCCATGATTTCATGGCATTCGGGATGTCTGAGGAGGAATCAAAAAGGCGCGCAAAAGAAGCAACAGAAGGAGTGATAGAAGCCGTTAAATGGCTGGATGACCTTGACGGCGTAATACTTGTGATGGATGCCACGGAAGATCCATATACGCAGGTGAACGTGACCGTCATAGGGAACATGGAAGCGCGAAAACTTCCGCTTCTTATAGCAGCGAACAAGATCGACCTTCCGACCTCGTCCCCGGCAAGGATCCACAGCGCTTTCCCACAGCATCCTCTTGTGCCGATATCAGCCCTTGAAGGGCAGAACATAGACATGCTTTATAAAGAGATTGCAGACCACTTCGGGTGATAACAATGAAAGGAATTCAGTTGGATTTGATTTCGGAAGATAAACTTGATGGCATGACATCAATGGAAAAAGTACGGTTGATACTTGATGAAGTCAGGAATGGGAAAATACTCGTACTTGAAAAAGGTCTCACACCGAGCGAACAGAATAAACTTATCGAGCTTACCATGACAGAGATCGCGCCTGATGATTTTGCAGGGATAGAGATAGAGAGCTATCCCGTAAAACATACCAGCACTCTTTTGAGCAGGCTGCTCGGAAAGACAACGCTAAAAACCCGGCTCACGGTCATAGGTCAGGCTGCGCAGTTAAAGACCATAAAAAAGGACAGGGACCTGATAAGCGCCCTTGTATCCCCATAGACCATGCCTCATAAGTGTACCAGGTGCGAGAACATATTCAGAGACGGAGCAGCCATAATATTGAACGGCTGCCCGAAATGCGGATGGAATAAGTTCCTTTATGTGAAGGATGAACATACCCCAGACCAGCAGGTCGTATCCAGGGATGCCATCCCTCCTGCCGCTTCACAGTTCATCAAGGAAGTCGATGAACTACTGGGGAACAAGCCTGCGCCTGTTGTGAAAGAAAGTAAGGAAGAGAAGAAAAAAGAAGAGATTGGTGAGAGGGTTGAATCTGTAAGGATACTTTCTCCAGGTTCATATGAATTGAATCTTGATTCAATAATGAAGCGGGAGGAGATCGTTATGGCACTTAAAGAGGATGGAACGTATATCGTCCATCTGCCTTCTGTTTTCCAGAAAAAGAAACATCAAGATCGGTAGAAGGTTGGCTGGGTTGAATTGATATGGGAATATTCCCTCGGTCGGGTGGAGTCGGTCGTATAAACATAAACTGTGTTTATGTATTCCCCGAACTTTATCGAGTCATGAAAATAATATCCCTTGTCCAGCCATGAGATATTCCTTACTATCAGAACTGCTTTTTCCTGATCCATTTTGATTATTTCATAATCGAGTTCTGAGAACACTGACTCTATTTTTGGCTCAAGGCTTTTACTTCCCATAAGGAGTATGAACAGCTTTGGGAGACCGCCAAGGTCATAATTGACTGTGAAGATAGCATCTGTTTTTTTAAAATCAATAGTTAGAGAAGTTATTTCCAGTGACCTTCTCTCGGGCGTCCCATTGGAAAACGGGGTTAATGATGCCAGGACAAGGATGAGTAAAACTGTAACTGTTAATGCTGATTTCATTCAGTGAACAATATACAACCAGCAGATATATATTTTTCTGCCGATCCTGCATATATTATTCATGATCTTTCAGCTACAATAGATATCGTGTGCCTTATGTAAACACGTCCGTCAAATCGCTTTTCTTTTTTTGACTCCACTATCCTGCATGAAAAACCGCTCAATAATCCATTCAATTCATTTTTATTAAAATAATGGTAGATGACCCCGTTTTTTCTTTTGAAAGTATTGTGCTCAACTTCGTTTCCTCCATACCTCATATCTTCTTCCCCGAAAACTTCAAGGAATAATATCCCATCCCTTCGCAAAAGCCGCCTGAATTCATTGATCGCAAGCTCCCGCTCTGCTGACAGAAGATGCTGCAGCACGCCATAGCACCATATGACATCAAATGAGCTGGATGGAAAAGGAAGATGACAAATATCCGCAGCTAAAAATTTTATATCGAGTTCCCTGCATTTGCTCCCTTTTACTGCCATCTCAAGAGCCCCGGGGGATACATCCACGCCGATAACATCAAACCCGCGCATCCTTAACGGAATTGAGTATTTCCCGCTTCCGCATCCTGCATCCAGCAGGCACCCCTTGCAGAGGGAGCCCAGGAGGTCGAGGGAATAATGTCCTTTCCATATACTGCTTTTATATTCACTGTTCCAGGCTTTTATGTGTTCAGTCATATATTATTTTCAATTTTGTACGGTCCCTCCTTTTCTACTGGAACTATTATAAAGCATGCAGACCATTCTTAAAGATATGCCAACAGCACTAACGATAGCAGGAGTTGATCCGGGCGGCGGCGCAGGTATAGCCGCGGATCTAAAGACCTTTTCTGCGCTTGGGGTTCACGGGACATGCGTGATCACATCAGTGACCGCACAGAATACAAGAGGAGTTCTGAACTCATACGATATCCCTGTGGATTTCATCGAAGAGCAGTTCAATGCCGTGGTGAGTGATATCGAGATCAACTGCGCCAAAACAGGTATGCTCTCCTCCTCGGAAATTGTCAGAACCGTGGCAAAGTTGTTAAGAGATAATAGGTTCCCTTTTGTTATCGACCCTGTGATGGCTGCAGAGGCTGGCGGGGAACTGCTGAAAGATGATGCTGTGAGCGTCCTGATCGAGGTACTCATGCCCCTTTGCACAGTGATCACACCGAACGTGGCTGAGGCAGAGCGGTTGTCGGGTTTGAAGATCACAGACCTTAAGGATGCCAAGAAGGCAGCAAAAAAAATCCATGACATGGGTGCGAATGCCGTCGTTGTGACTGGGGGTCATCTTGAGTTTACTGATGTTTTTTTTGACGGCGAGGTTACGTATATTGATGGAACGATGGTAAATGGGGGGACCCACGGCTCTGGGTGCACTCACTCTGCTGCAATAACTGCAGAGCTGGCAAAAGGGACACCTCTTCTTGAAGCTGCACAAC
>JBDROC010000058.1:0-15019 GCA_043810475.1 Methanobacteriota archaeon
GTTCTGAAAGGAACAGAGGTTCACGAAGAAATTAAAAAATACGCAAAAGAAAAATGTTGGGGATGCTTGGCATGTATTCAAAAAGTAGAAACTGCATTAAGAAAAATGCGTTGAATCTACATGGCGCAGTAAGAGTGAAACCTGAGAATAGACGTCTAATTAAAATCAAAATAGAATAACCTTTGCATTTTCCAAGCTTATTCAGATGCCTTTTTCATCACCAACTCACCTCGATCAATGATCCATTTGACCTTATCGCCTTTCTTAATCCCAACTGCCTGAGCCAGCACTTTTGGGACGGTAATCCTTAACTGTCCTTTTGTCTCATAGATGTTGTAGGTTTTTTCTTTCAAGCTATCCATGCTATTTTAAGTAAGCTTTATAGGTATTAAAACCTAAAGTTTATAAGGGTCGAAGGCATAGTAATCTCTAAGGCTTTTGTTGTGGACTAGGGTAGCCCTCCCGAGGCTTTATTTATTTCCTAAAATAAAATTTATTTTTCATTCGGGAAAAAGTTGAAATAGCATGAAAAATGATTATAATTTGGGAGCATGCCAAAACTTGTAATAATCTTTGGTACTGGGTCGCATAATACTGAGCTAATGGCAAAAGCTATACAGGAAGGCGCAGCTGCTGAAGGCATAGATACCCTTCTGAAAAATGTAAATGACGCTGATGTGATCGATTTGGCGGATGCAGACGCGGTGGCGATCGGTTCACCAAATTTCAACCATGCCATGATGCCCACGGTCAGGAAATTCTTAAAAGACATTGCCAGCATTGACCTTTCTGGTAAAGTCGGTCTATCTTTCGGTTCATACGGATGGAGCTTTGAAGCTACGGATGAGATAAATAGAATATTGACTTCCTATGGCATTGAGATGATACAGGATCTACATATAAAAAGGATGCCAGGAGAGGAAGAACTTGAACTGTGCAGAAGGGTGGGATCATTGTTAGCTTGTAAAATAATAAAAAAGGAGGTGCTATGTGCAGTGTAGGTGATTCGTTCGGCGTGGAACTTGAAAGCGGTACTGACATGCTTGAGTATGTATGCAATACATGCAGTAAAAAATTCAAGGGCATCGGCACAAATGTGCGCTGCCCGAAATGCCACTCGAAAGATCTGAAATGCGTGGATAATAAGTGATCAATTATTGAATTTCACACTTACCGCCTCTTCAGGTAGTCGATCATAGGCTGCGTGACCAGCGGCACCACATCGTTGATCATATGCGGCATCAGATTATCCATCATTTTGGGCATCAATTCAGGCATCATCTTAGCCTGAAAGCTTCAGAAGCCACTTCCAGAGCGGCATGAAAGTTATCTTTATTCCGTCAACAGTTTCGACATTCTCAAAATCCTTTGTAATTATCAGACCGTGATCTAAACCCGCTTCCCTGGCGCATGCTGCAAGCCCGCGAACTTCACGGTCTTTTGTCTTTTCGCTGTTCAATTCATATGCGACCTGAATTATTTCTTTGATCGCAAGCCCCTCACGTATGACGAAATCCGCCTCAAAGCCTTCCATGCTTTTCCAGTAATGGATATCATGCTGCTGCGGTGTATTTCGTTTCAGTTCCAAAAAGACCGCGTTCTCAAACAACCTGCCAAAGTCTATCCTGCCGCTCATGGAGTACATAAACCCCGTATCGCCCAGATATGCTTTTCTGGGGTATTGCGTGCGGTCTTTTATTGTATGGGAGAATATGCTGGCAAAAAAGAAAAGATACCCTTCCTGTGAGTATTTTTCAAGATCAAGCAGACTTTCTTTGCCGATTTTGTGACCCAGCCCCTTAAAGAAGTTCAGGCATTTTGATGCTGAAAAATAGGGTGTTTCGATTATGTATTTTCCAAAGAGCTCTACTGTTGTTATGCTGTTGTCCGACATTTCTGCCACGTCAAGTCCTATTATGTCCTTGAAGTATGAGTTCAGGATCCGTATCTTATCGGTTTTATCGTCTGTCAGCACAACTTCGGGAAATCCGCCATATATGAGATACTCGTCAAGCGCCCGTTCTATCCTGCCTGTTCCTGCTACTGTCAGTTCCACTTCGACGCCTCTGAAACTCAGGAATTCCTTGAAAGATAGTGGATACATTTCATAATGAAGCATCCGCCCCCGCAGCGGTCTGGACGGGATTACAAGCTTTTTGCTTGATGAGCTAACGATCAGGTGCAACCTTCCTTTTAATAATTCGTGGTTCCTTGCAAGCCATCCCTCCCAATCATGCACGCCAGTGACCTCATCAAGCATTAGAAATCCCCTGTCTCCGAACCATTTGAGTATATCATCGAGCACTGTTCTATTATCCTTGATCCTGCTGTCCTCAAGGTTGATATACGCAGCATTTTCGCCTTTTTTGACGAGCTCCTGCAGGAGCATTATCAGAATACTCGATTTTCCCGACCTGCGTATTCCTGTAATTCCGATGATCTTGAGGCGGGAATTCGATATCAAACCCTTCATATCAAGCGCCCGCTTCTTCAGCGCCTTTTTCCCGGCGTATGTTTTCCATTCCTCAAATACCATTTCTGCTGCATTCATTGAAATTCTAATATTGTTTTTGTACAGAACAATATATAAAGATTTCTGTTTTTATACAGAACGATTTACTGCCCCGACTTTCAGCTTTGAAAAAGTTCTGTCATTTCGAATATTAATTCTCTCATATAAGGATCTCTAAAACTGTGACCGACGGCTAGACAGTTAGTTGAATTGAATATTGATTTAGAAAATTCAAAATAAAGTCTATTAAAAGGTGGATTAAATAATTCCTTGTACTCGGTCGGATAAATTATCACGGATTGCACATCCCGCCTATCAGAAATATCGATTGGGAATTTTATGATTCTTCCATTAGAATCCTTATACCATGTAATAGAGCCGTGTAGCTTAAAAAGATTGAGTTTTTCGCTGTTTAAATACTCTGGTGTCCAAGTAAAATATCCTGTATTATCTCTCCCATCATCCTTCGTGTGCAGGGCTTCAATGTGGGGCGACTATGAAGGTGCGCTGCAAGCCTTACCCACATGGCTTACCATTTCCTGCGAAGTCACCTGCACAGGATGATCTTTGTTTCTATGTCGTATATAAACAACAAAATCTTCATAATTTGTCGAGTATAAACGATAAATATAAATCATTGCGCACCCATACTATATTTAATGGATACAAAAGCTAAACTAAAATATGTTTTTGTGGAATGGCAGGAACGCGAGCTGCCCGAATTCCACATGCGCCATAAAACACTGCGCCTTGAGAGCCCCCATGTTGCTGACATTCTCGGAGTAAGGCGCTGCGGCAAGACATATTTTATGTATCAGCTTATCTCATCATTGATTGAGTCGGGCATACCCAAAACAAACATACTTTACATCAATCTGGACGACGACAGACTTCTGCCTTTAAATGGCGATGAATTACGATTGCTGGTCGATACTTACAGAGAGTTCTATGAAGTATCCCCAAAACATAAATTATACCTATTCCTTGACGAGATCCAGAACATACCGGATTGGGAAAAATGGATAAAAAGCACATATGACAGAGAACGGCAAATCAAGATCGTGATCAGTGGTTCAAATGCATCGCTCCTCTCAAGCGATCTATCAACCCTCCTGACCGGAAGACATTTAACGTCCCGAATGTTCCCATTCAGCTTTGCTGAATTCCTGGAAGCGCATGAGATTAATTTGGATCTGAAAAATCTGCCCTATTCAAAAAAGAATATCGAAATCAAAAAACGATTCAATGAATACCTTGAAAAAGGCGGTTTTCCGGAAGTCATATTATATCCGTCAATAAAACACATGGAATTGCTGCAGTCCTATTTTGAAGATATTATCCATAAGGACATAATCTCAAGGCATGACCTTCGTAGCGCTCAAACACTGAAGCAACTGAGCATATTCTGCATATCAAATATCTCAAAAGCATACACATTCAATTCATTGAAAAAAATATTTGCAAACTACGTCCCATTGAGCACAGATGTAATAATCAATTACCTGTCCTATCTTGAAGACGCATTTTTATTGTTCAGCGTAAAGCATTATGATTACTCTTTAAAGAAGCAGATAAATAAACCCAGGAAATTATACTGCATAGATACCGGGATGGTCAATGCGGTTTCTTTCCGCTTTTCAAATAATACCGGGCAATTGTATGAAAATCTTGTGTTCCTGCAGCTTTTGAGGTCAAACGGTGAAATATATTACTGGCAGGATGATAAAGGTCTTGAAATGGATTTTGTGATAAAGGATGGTCTAAAAGCAAGCCGATTGATCCAGGTTTGTTCAGATCTATCAGATGCTGATACTCGCGAAAGGGAGGTCAACGGTCTTGTTTCAGGACTTAAATACTTCAATATTCCAGAAGGTACTGTCATAACATCCGACCTGTTCGATGAGGAAAAAGTTGATGGAAAAAAGATACGGTATGTGCCGCTCTGGTACTGGCTGCTTGAAACCGAAGAAACTTGATCTGTACATAATGCTTGAAAGGATCGAGAGATACCTCACAGAGTAAATGTATTCAGTTTTTTTTTCTCCACAAAAGTAGCGGAATAATGCCAATTACCACAAGAATGCTACCTGACCATAGTATCGTCATTCCCGGGATTACCCTAACATTGGCGACAGATATGAATATGGGAGTCTGAGTTCCAATTCCCTGGTAACGTACATTGACGTCTGCAAGCAATCCCCTATATATGAATGGCTCTGTTACGAACTCTCCCTTGACTTCCCTGAAACTTGCAGCGCCTGAATCTACCAGGATGCCGTCTTTGTAGATATTATACACGCCGATCTTTGTAAGCACTGCAGATGCATGTTTATGCTCTACCGGAAAAGCAAGGTCCACAAGCTGTATCTCGTATCCACCAACTGTTTTCTTCTCATTGAATTTCATGAACAGCACTGTCTCCGAGGTGACAAAAGTGGACATAAGTACACCCACAAGCATCACCACGATCCCCAGGTGGACAATATGCGGACCGCACGAGCGTAGCTTGTTCTTAATGCCTTTCGCAGCAGAGCTTTTGAATATCTGGTATGCGCAGCTTATGCCTGCAAAAGAAAGAATTGATACTGTCAGATTCGTGTAAATACTGGATACGGGTTTTAGAATAATGAAAAGTATAACTAAAACTGCACCGAAAATAATGCCTTTTGTCCAGTGTTTTCCCAGGCTCTCGAACATGCATATCCCGAGAACAGCTATAAGACCCAGAGTGAACGGATATGACCATGTCCCATAGAGGTCGGTCGAGACCGATGCACCGAATGATTGCAGGAGCATCGAAGATGTTAAACCCCAGAACAATATGAAGGAAAGAGCAGCAAGTAGAATTATTGTAGCATAAAAGGTATTACGGGTGGACAGTATCTCAGTTCTGTTCTCTCCTGTTTCGTGCTTCCATGTGAAATATCGGTACAGAACCAGTCCTTCTGATATTACAGACACAAGGATGACCGAAATCAGGAGTGGCATCGTCTGCGCCCCTTCCCCGAAAACATGCGCCGATTGGATGGTGCCGCTTCGAATGATATAAGTGGAATATATAGCAAAAATGAAGCTGTTAACAGCAAGTGCAGGCGTAAGCATTGCCATCCTGCCCCTGCGGTACATAGATGTCCCATGAAGGTACGCAGTAAAAAGAAGCCAGGTCATGAGTATGGATGTAAATGCGGGGTCCCATATCCAGTAGCCTTCCCATACCTCATACGACCACATATCACCTGCTGCGATGCCTGCGCCAAGAATTATCCATGCGACTCTGGTGTATGGGCGGGAGAATTCTTCCCATTCCCTGTTCCCGTAAACGAGATGAACGAGTGCAGCCGCGAATACAACTACAAGTATCCCGTATGGAACGAAAATACCGGGCGGATGGAATATCATCCATTTGTTCACAAGGAGCGGGTTCAATCCAGCGCCGTCTTCCGGGACCTCTGTGATACCTGCATCAAGTGTGCTGATAAAAGGTGAAAGGATGATGGTAATAAAAATAAAAACCATACCGATAAGAAGAACGAGGATCTGGACCCTGCGATGGAAGCTGTCTTCACAGCCATACTGCTGTGAAAGCCAGAGAGCCATGATCAAAATTATCCATGAAAGGAACAGAAGTGAACCTTCCTGCCCTGTCCAGAAGGCTGATATTTTATAGATAAGAGGGAGATCTTTACTTGTGTACTGCCAGACGTAATGCAAAGAAAAATCCGAGGTTATTAAATAGTATATGAGCAGCCCGGACGCCGATGTAATGAAAAACGCAGAAGCTCTTATGAGATTCCTTGCATGAGGGATCATCTGCTCAAAAAATACTCTCCTTCCCGATCCTTTCAATTCTCTGGCTATCAGTGAGAAGAGGGAAAGTATTCCGAACAGGATACCAATATAAAGAAGTGCACTGCCGACAATCATTTTACACGCCCTGTAAAGTCAATTTTTTTCCACTATTAAAATATTCCTCTAAGTTTAAGACCAAGCGCAATGTTAGCCATCATAAGGAGAATTGCGCACAGGACAAGAAGAGATATTTCCTTGTTCTTACCCCATATCCTGTAGAAATAGAAGTAAGAAGTAAGAAGCGCCGCGATACCCAATACACCTGTGCCGTGAAGCGGCGTGGGAAGGATGGATATTACAAAAACTACCAGCGCTGCAATGCCTGCTGTCGAATGCCTGTTCTTGAGATACGCGATCGTGAGGGTTGTGAGGATGATGCCTGTATTCACATCATGGATGGCAGCAAGATTAAACATGATCTCATCCCTGGTATTTTGTAGGACATCTGGCTATCATTTTTGCGGCATTGAACGTCCTGTCGCGAAACGTCCCGTAAATTACGATGTCAGCCTCAGTCCCAAGTGAAGATGGCAGTTCTCCGATATAGTTAACGTTAATCGTGGAAACTCCGTCCGTGAGAACAAATGTATATTCTCCTGTATTCAGTGATAGAAAAGAGCCCTTCAGGATTGAGCCGTTGACCCATATCATCTCTGTTGTATTCAAAGAAGCAGCTTCGGTCACGGTTCGATATTTGACAAGATAGTTGGAAGCAGTGCTGTAGCCCAGTACAAGCACGAAGATGATCACGAGAATCCCGGTGACATTTCGTGTGTCTATTTTCATTTTACATTTTCAACTTTTCGCTTGTCTTGATGTCGTCAAGCACCTGTCCTATCAGATTCTTTGCGTTTTCCAGATGCCTTGTACCGCTGCCTGCAAGCTGATTGAAGTTATCCTGGATGAGCAGCTCATTCTCCTGGAGCATATAAATGTAATAAACAAGTATGCTCCAGTAAACAGACATTCCTAAAAACCCCGCTATCCCGATGACGACCAGCTGATCGTGAACGCGATAGACCGTCAAACCCAGAGGGAACAGTTTATCGATAGAAACAAAATAGTTGTATACTATAATTAATCCAAAGATAATTGGCACGATACCAATCAATAAAATGTTTGTTTTACTGAGCCTCATTCGAACACCATTATATAATATGCAAAATCTCTATATAAACCTGTCCCTCTTAGCCGTTTATTCTACCTGCTTTTTTTCTTTTGCACCATTTAATTTAAACAGGTCAGCAACCATATCCAGAAATCTTTCATCATCGTGCTCTGCGGCGCAGCGAAGGATCTTGGTGGGTTCAGCAAGGATCTGGTTGGCAAATGAATGGGTCATATCGTCCAGCACTGTGCGCTCGATATCACCAATGGTATGCCGCGCCTTGAGCTTGTTTACTGCTTCTTCGCACTCCTTCCCCCTTATAACTTCAATCCTTGAATAAAGGGCTGAGATTATTCTGTCAGCCTGCTGGCGCTTATACTGCTTTTTAAGCAACTCAAGTTCTTCCTCGATAAGAAGTTCTGCTTTCTTTGCTTCTTCTTTTCTCTTATTCAGGTTTGAATCGCTGATACTTTTCAGGTTATCGATATTAAAGAGCCTGACTTCAGGTATTTCCTCAACCCTGCTCTCGATATTCCTGGGATTTCCAATATCTATGAGCATGATCTCCTTTTTGCACACATCCATTACGCGTGACATCAATTCATGTGTCAGGACAAAATGCGGCGCTGAGGTGGCGCTTATTACTACATCGGACTTAGGAATGAATTTTTCAATTGCTTCGTATTTTACTGCCCTGCCGCTTAACTCGCATGCAAGGGTCTCTGCCTTATCAAATGTCCTGTTCGCAACATAAATCACTTTGATGTTCTTATTGGCAAGGGCTTTTGCAACAAGCGTTCCCATCTCGCCCGCACCTATTACCATTACCGTCTTTTCATTTAATCCTCCTAGAGTTTCTTCTGCCAGTTCCACTGCCGCAGAACCGATAGAGACAGAGCCTTTATTGATACCCGTCTCATTCCTGATGCGTTTTCCTACCTGTATAGCTTTATTGAAAGCTGTATCAAGTATCTTTCCAGTCGTGTTGGCTTTCTTTGCAAGTGCATAAAGTTCCTTGACCTGACCGAGTATCTGGTCTTCCCCTACGATCATGGATTCAAGACCGCTGGAAAGCCGCAATAGATGGCGCAGCGACTCTTCATGGTCTAGAAAATCTACTATCCTTGATGACACTTTCATGTGTTTTGCGAAATCAAAAAGCACTTTGCTGCCTTTGGGTGAAACAACATAAACTTCAACGCGATTGCACGTTTTGAGAACTGCACATTCTTCAACAAGTTCGTGCGACTTAAGGCGCACAAGTAGTTGGTCGATCCCGCCGTGCCAGGCGCCCTCCATCTCTTCGATGCTTGCCTTGGTATGCGTGATAAGCATGCTGGATATTTCAGTCATAACGTTTTCCTATCTTTTCTATATGTTCTGAAGCTATTTTAAATGCTTTTTCATATGACTCCCCAAGCGCCTCCCAAACATCATCATCATTAATGATATTCCAGAGTATTTTACTGCGCATTTTCTGGTCTTTTACCTGCGATTTCAGTATCTCTCTCATTTCTTTCTGGAGCCTTGCCATTTGCTCGAACTCTGGTGTAATGACTTCCTCAAGCTTTTTCCTGATATATTTTGAAAGCGCAGGACTATTTCCCAGAGTAGATATCCCAAGAACGATATCTCCCCTTCTTATTACAGATGGTACAATGATATCTCCCATATCATCAATACGATTCACGAGTTTTCCGCTCTCTTCTGCAATTAAAGCGATATTTTCGTTGAAAAGCGTATCGTTGGTGGCCGGGATCACAATAAAGGCGTTTTTTATGTGTTTGCTGATCTCATTATGAATGAGGTCTTTAACTTTTATAATCTTTATTTTCCTCTCTTCAAAAAGCTTCTCAAGTGCAGGAGTGAAATCCCTGCTGATAACAGTAATATCTGCAAATCCCGAAAACAGCGAGGCTTTCCTTTCCCCAACTGCTCCTCCACCAAATATCACCACTTCTTTTCCTGCCAGGTCAAGCATCAGGGGAAGAAACTTCTTCATAACCTTACACCGGTCTTTTTGAACTCCTTTTCGCTGAACAGAATGCTGTAATCCCTTATACCAGTTGCAATGGAGATCTCCTTTGCAACCTTTTCGCATTCGTCGCGTGAATAAGCGTGTATCATGGTAAAGAGATTATATTTCCAGCCCGGGTAGCGCGGGCGTTCGTAGCAGTGCGTAACTTCAGCAAAACCTGCCATGAGAGCGCCGACCTCTTCAACTTTTTCATCAGGGACGTTCCATGTGCACATGGCATTTGCTGTTATTCCAATAGCCCTGTGCCCGATAGACGCACCAAAGCGCCGGATAACACCACCTTTTATCATGGAGGCAAGCCTGTCCAATACCTCATCTTCCGATATTCCAAGCTTCATTGCTATCTGTTTGAACGGTTCGGAAGTTATAGGGATCCCGTCCTGGGTGGATTTTAACAATCCTATATCGATCTTGTCCATAGTATCAGAAATATTTATTGCATTGATGTGCATATTCGTATATTAATTATCTCACAAGGTAATAGAAAACCAATGCTCGACAGGATAAAAATAGTTGTAAGGGATGCGCTTCGACCTTTTGCAAAAAAGATCGTGGGAGTGAACCCTAACACGCTTACTCTTCTGGGTCTTTTAATAAGTATTGTGGCAGCGATATTTTTTGCGATCGGTGACGTCCTTGCGGCAGGGTCTCTTCTGCTCCTGAGCGGTTTCCTTGATGCTCTTGACGGGGCGGTTGCGCGCGAGAACGGCAGGACCACCCGTTTTGGGGGTTTTCTAGATTCGGTCTGCGACAGGTTTGCTGACGCTGCAGTCTTGATCGGAGCGATGTATGGAGGGCTGACCTCATTCCCCCCTTTTCCAGACTGGTTCCTCGGTTCACTGGCAATAGTGGGTTCTTTTATGGTAAGCTATACGAGGGCGCGTGCAGAGGCTGCCGGGACCGCCGCTTCAGTGGGTATTGGAGAAAGAGCGGTCAGGATGGTGATACTGATCCTGGGTGCGTTCCTGAACATGGTCAACTGGGCAGTTCTCCTGGTGATAGTTCTTTCTTTCATTACGGTCTTTCAGAGAATCGAGTTTGTCAGGAGAACATTGAAATAACAACTTTTAAATCGAATAACCTTCATGAATGAGAGGGTATTAAAATGGCATGCATCCGAATAGCAATCGCAGGCGCAGGTAATTGTGCGTCATCACTGGTTCAGGGACTTGAGTACTACAAGAATGTAAAAGCTTCCGACGACCTTGTTCCCGGTCTTATGCATAATTCCCTCGGCGGCTATCTGATATCTGATATTAAACCAGTAGCTGCATTTGATGTTGATAAAAGAAAAGTCGGGAAAGATCTTTCAAAGGCTCTGTTTTCAGAGCCGAATTGTACAAAAAAATTTTCAGACATTCCTGAACTGGGAGTTGAGGTGATGAAAGGGGAGGTGCTTGATGGCGTTGCGCCTCACATGAATGATTATTTTCAGGTGGACGATACGCAGGAAACGGTAGATGTCGCCTCGGTCTTAAAAAGTTCAAAAGCTGATATTTTAATAAATTACCTGCCTGTGGGTTCTGAGGAAGCAGTGAAATGGTATGCGTCACAGGCTCTTGAAGCTGGATGCGGATTTATCAATTGTATCCCTGTGTTCATCGCATCCGACATGCAGTGGGCTAATAAGTTCATGAATGCGGGGCTGCCTGTTATAGGGGACGATATAAAAAGCCTCGTGGGTGCCACGATAGTTCATCGTACTCTTACCCAGATGATACTAGACAGGGGTGCAAGGATAACCAGTACGTATCAGTTGAACGTGGGAGGGAATACGGATTTCAGGAATATGACTGACCCGTCAAGGCTCAAGTCCAAGAAGATATCAAAAACTGAATCTGTAGCTTCACAGATACCATACGATGCGTCTGTGTATGCAGGGCCCAATGGGTGCATTGACAGTCTCAATGATAATAAGATATGCCACCTGAAGATGGATTTCAAGCTCTTTGGAGACGTACCGGCTTATCTGGACCTTAAACTATCTGTAGAAGACAGCCCGAACAGCGCTGGTGTCGTTGTAGATGCAGTCCGTGTGGCGAAGATCGCACTGGACAGGAAGATCGGAGGGCCGATATATCCTGCTTCCGCATATTTCATGAAGCATCCCCCGCAGCAGATGCGTGAAGAAGAGGCGCGTCACCAGCTTGAAGAATTTATTAATGCTGCTACCCGATTACCTTCATTTTCGACACCCTCATTGTCGGTGTGAGTATATTTCCCACTCTTCGAATATTCTTTCCCGCACCGTCGATATTTTTCAGCAGCTCAAAGATATTCCCTGAGATCATCATCGACTTTATTGGTGAAGCTACATCTCCTTCCCGTATCAAAAATGAATTCCGCGCTTCTACTGAAAAATCGCCCGATATGGGATTTGCCGTATGTGCTCCGATCACTGAATTAACGATCACCCCTTCTCTTATTTCGCCAGTAATATCTGATCTCGGGTAATCAACTATCAGGTTCCGGATACTTATTGAGGGTGTGGAGGTGAACGAACCACGCACTGCGTTACCAGTGCTTTCTCTATTCTCCTTCCCTGCTGTATAGCAGTCGTAAATAAAAGACGTCAGTGTGCCATTCTTCAAAAGCTCATTTTTTCTTGATGGTGTACCTTCATCGTCTGTGGATGCTGTCCCCAAACCGCCTGAAAGTGTGCCGTCATCTATCAGGGACAGTTTTTCATTGGCTATTATACTCCCCATTTTTCCAATAAGGGCTGACCTTCCTTTCTGTACGTTATCTGCGTTCAGCGATGGCAGGAAGGTATTTTCAAGAATATCGGAAAAAGCCAGGGGTTCAAGCAGCACGGTCATATCCCCTGTTCCGGCTCGCACCCCGTTCTGCGACCTGGAAGCAAGCAGCGCCGCGTCCTCTCCTATCTTATAAAAATCGATGTCAAGCATCCTTGAAGCGTCAAATTCTGACCCGGTGGACATTTCCGCACCTTTCGTGGCTGTATCTATGGAAGCATTGACAAAAGTATCCTCCTCTTTAACCTCAACACCCCTGGAGTTCAGGATTAGCGTTGTCGAGTTCAGGCTCATGAAATTTCCAGATGTTGGCGATACCGAAGGTACGCTTTTTGCTCCTTCTATCATCTGTGCCGTATGCTCTATACAGGACTCGATATCGATATTCACAAGCCTTCTGTCCAGGATGTCCCTGACAACAGGACGATCTTTTTTCTCAGGAAGACCAGACCACTCAGGATCTCCTTTCCTGACACGAGCGGATTTCACAGCAAGGATGCATGCCTCTTCTGCACGCGACGGGTCATTAGTGCTTGAAAAGCCCACGGCTCCTTTCACGATAGCGCGTATCCCTATGCCTGAGATAAGACTTTCTTTCGCAAGGTCGATCTCATCCTTCTGTATATCGATCGTTACAGACCTGCCGCGAATGCAATATATCTCAGTTTCATCAGCGCCAGCTTTCTTTGCGTATCCAAGGGATTTTCGTGCTATCTCAAAAATGTCAGTCATCGAAGGTTAATTAAAATTGAAGAAAGATAAAGATAACCTATGCGATTCCTTATAATAGATGGTTATGTGGATGAACCCGCATGTCTTGGTGTCCCGCCTTATATGGCGCCGTATTCAAGGTATATTGCGGGCGCTCTGGTCGAAAAGGGCATACCGGGAGAGGATATTGCCTATCGCACGATAGACCAGCTTCGCGCTGTCAAAGAGAAGCTCAATTACGATATCATGGTTATCGTGGCAGGGACGACCGTGCCGGGAAAATACCTGCGGGCGACCCCTATAAGCCGGAATGAGATCAGGGAGCTTTCCTGCCTGGGAGGGACAAAGATACTCGGTGGGCCTGTAAGGCTTGGATTCGGGGAAGAAGGCGGCACGTCAGCAAAAGAGCTTGCTTTAACCGGATTTTTTCTTGCAAAAAACGATATAGAAGCTTTCGTTTTCGATGTTTTGGACGACCTTTGTGACCCTGAAAGCGTGGTGCACAGGATGAGGACCACAGCGGAGATAGCGCGGTGGGGAGAAAAAGGGGCGTTCATTATCAGGCAGCACCCTGATTATCCTTATGTCATGTGCGAGCTTGAGACCTACAGAGGCTGTCCACGCCATTCTCACTGCTCTTTCTGCACAGAGCCGTTCTACGGCAAACCGGATTACCGCGAAATAAAGGATATAGTAAAGGAAGTATCAGCGTTGTATCAACATGGAGCGCGATACTTCAGGCTCGGCAGGCAGCCAGACCTCTTCATGTACAGGGCTAAGGACGGCATCCCAGACCCTTCTGCGATCGAAGAGTTGTACCGGGGGATCCGCGATGCTGCGCCTGAGCTTAAAGTGCTGCACATGGACAACGCCAACCCCGTGACCCTTGCATGGTTCCCCGAAGAGTCGCGAAGGATCGCAGAAATAATCGTTAAATATCACACATCAGGGGATGTAGCTGCGCTTGGCATGGAGAGCGCTGACCCAGATGTTATCAGAGCGAACGATTTGAAAGCCTCGCCAGATGAGGTCTTCGATGCCATAAAGCTCCTGAACGATGTAGGCGCTGCGCGGGGGGAGAGTGGTCTTCCTGAACTTCTTCCAGGTATCAATTTTGTCCATGGTCTAAAAGGCGAGACAAAAAAGACCTTTGAACTAAATTTTGAGTTCATGAAGAAGGTACTTGACAGCGGTCTTATGGTGAGGCGGGTGAACATCAGGCAGGTGATGACCTTTGCAGGTACGCCGATGCAGGGGTATGAGGAGCTTGCGGCAAAGCATAAGGAGCTTTTCCTGCGATACAAGGAAAAGATGCGAAAGGAAATAGACATGCCTATGCTGCGCCGGGTGGCGCCAGCGGGGACGGTTCTGAAAGGAGTTCACACAGAGATTTTTGATAAGATCACGTTCGGAAGACAGCTTGGCACATATCCGCTTCTTGTTGGGATCCCGGCGCATGTGGAGCTTAACAGTATTTATGACGTCATGGTCACAGACCACGGGTACAGGTCGATAACCGGGATCCCTGTGCCTGTTGATATCAACAGGGCGCCGCTGAAACTATTAGAACAGATACCGGGCGTGGGGAGAAAACAGGCGGGGAAGATCGTGATGGGGAGACCGTATAAAGATAAGGAGGATATTGCCAGGAGGGCGGGGATCAAGAGGGAATTACTGGATTATATTGTTGCATAGACACCTCGTAATCTTTTAAGAGGTGGCTTTACCTGAACCCGCCCGATTTCAGCACCGCAGTGCGAAATCTGGTGCCAGCCTAATTATCCCATTGAGGCACCGCACGAAGTGTGGTCGTAGTCACTGAAGGCGATAGGCGGGTTATTTCGATGGGTTTAGATTTTGTTCAATCATTAAATTTGTTACCGAAAAACTTTTATATCATAATTGTTATTATGATTATTATGTAGATTTACATTATCATGTATTTCTATAATACATATATTTGTCGAGGAAAAAATAATGTTGGAGAACTCTGAAGAAAGAGTAAAATTGTTAAGAAAAGGTTTTACACAAAAACAAATAGAGCA